>NZ_VRVC01000009.1:0-58569 GCF_008040005.1 Methylobacterium sp. WL19 | reverse complement strand
GCCGCTCCCGCCGCGCCGAAGAAGCCCGCGGCCCAGGCACCCAAACCCGCCAAGGACGCCAAGGCGGGGTCGGACAAGGCGGCTCCCGGCGCGAAGCCCGCCGCGAAGGCCGCGCCCTCGGACGCGCCCGCCAAGGTGGCCGCCGTCGGTGCCCCCACCGCCGCGTCCTCCATGCTCGATGCCGAGCCCGCCGCCGTGCTCGCCCAGGCCAACGCCTATTTCAACGGGATGACCACGCTCAGCGGCAACTTCGTCCAGATCGCCGGCGACGGGCGCCGCATCGGCGGCAAGCTGACCCTGGCCAAGCCCGGCCGCCTGCGCTTCGACTACGACCAGCCCTCCCCCATGGAGGTGGTGGCCGATGGCACGTCGGTGGCGGTGAAGGACCGCAAGCTGAAGACCCAGGACCTCTACTTCATCTCGCAGACGCCGCTGAAATTCCTGCTCCGCGACAAGATCGACCTCGCCCGCGACCTCACTGTGTCGGACATCGCCAACGATCCGGGCGGCATCCGCATCTCGCTCGAGGACCGGGCGACGCTGGGCGGCACCTCGAAGATCCAGCTGTTCTTCGACGCCGAGATGAAGACCCTCAGCCAGTGGCGGATCACCGATCCGCAGGGCTACCAGACCACGGTCCAGCTCTCGAACCTGCAGAAGGGCAAGGCCATCGACGGCAGCCAGTTCTTCATCAATTACGGGCGCAGCGAGGACAAGGCGATGGAGAAGCAGATCAAGGCGCAGTGAGGGGGCGCTCCCTCCCCCCCGCAGAGCTACGATGTTCACACATTCTCGCGGGATGCGCGGGTCCCCTCTCCTGGAAGGAGAGGGACAGGGTGAGGTGCGTGAGTTTTTCGGAGATGGACCACACCTCGCCCCAGCCCTCTCCTTCCAGGAGAGGGAGCATGTTGCGCCTCACCTCGCTTAGGCCTTTGACGTGTCGCAGGTTTCGGGACGCAAAACCGGTGACCACTTTTGCTAAACCTGCTTAGACAAAACAGCCATCGAACAGATGATGGTTGTATCTCGTATCAATGCGGCGAACGGTCCGCTTCCGGCATTCACGAATCGGGCGCCCCGAAACCAAAGCCACGATTGACGATCCACCCCCGCTTTTGGAGCGGGACCGCTTCCGGAGAAGTCCGTTACGAGCGCGTAAAGTTCTTCGTACAGCGGTGCCCAAAGGCCCTTCTGCGCGTCATTGCCGGCAGCGTGAATGGCATTAATTTCATCATATCTGGCACGCAGGCCTGCAACTACAGCTGGGTCAGAAATTATCTCGCTCGTCGCCAGTCATGGAACTTCGACCTTGAATTGGAACGTACGGCTATTATCGCGGGAGATAGGTGGTGAAGCTAACCACCGAACTAAATCTTCGATGGCCGGGCTCTGAACGTTTGTCGTTCGAATTTCTGCGCCTATTCCCAGATAAACCAGAATACCCGGCACGGGCTTCAATCTGGGCAAATGATGCAGGCGGCCATAAACAACCTTGAGCCGCTCGTTCGGGTTAGGCAAATCGGCAACGATGCGCACTATCGACACATCCCCATCAGGCGAGATGCCTGGCAAAGGTCTCCTTCGACTGCCCGACCATAAAGTCATTGCCGGGCTGCTTTGCTCAAGGCTAAGCACGTGGACTAAGCCCGGACACTCCACCTCGAGAAGCTCGGGGATAAAAATTGTACTGCTCGGTATAATGACCGTATCGCCAGGCTCACCCATGCGAAAATATGGCCGTGCCCAGCTTGTCGGGATATAGAGATTAACCTCACCAATTTGAATAATTCTTACATCAGCAAGCGATCCATCTGCCAGGATCAAATTTTGATCCTCAGGCATATCAGCGCAATTGCAAGGCTTCAACGACGGGTTTTCTGCAGGAGCCGCGACACCTTCACCGCCGGCCGTCATTAAATTTGCTCCGAGCATAATACTCAGTATGGATCGTAGATTCATCCGGATCTTCCTTCATCTTCGATTCAGGAATTTCCTGCTTCAATGATCGAGTTGCTCAGTATGAATCCAGTAGCCCGCCGAGGGGCGAGGGTTTTCTCGCTCACGACGCCCGAAGGCTCATGTCCGGGGCGCCGCTCCGCCAGCGGTTCAGTTCGGCATCGATCGCGTCCTGCGTGCCTCGCATGAACTCCCCGCCCGAAAGGCCGGGCTTCAGGGTTTCAAGGTAGCTCACCACCACGGTTCCGGGGATGTGGCGCGAGCCGCCATGGGGCCAGTACAGGCCGGAATTCACCGCCACGGGCAGGACCGGTAGGCCGAGCTTGGCGTAGAGCAGCTCGACCCCGCGCTTGAACTGCACCGGCGCGTCGATGGTGCTGCGGGTGCCCTCCGGGAACATCAGGATCGAGCGCCCCTCCGCGATGGCCATCCGGCTCTCGTCGATCATGGTGCGCAGGGCCTGGGTGCCGTTGGCCCGGTCGATGATGATCATCGGCGAGCGGCGCAGGAACCAGCCGACGATGGGGATCGCCACGAGTTCGCGCTTGGCCACGATGGCGACGTTCGGGATCAGGATGAGGAAGGCCAGGGTCTCCCAGGCCGATTGGTGGTTGGCCACGATGAGGCACGGCTCTGCGGGGATGTGGGCGCGCCCCTCCTCCACATAGGACAGGCCGACGATGTGGCGCAGGCCGAACAGGATGCCGCGCGACCACAGCCGCGTCGCCGCCCGGATCGGCTTCGTCGGGCAGCCGAGGGCCGCGAGCACCACGAGGGGAAGCGCGAAACAGGCGGTCCAGGCGGCCCAGTAGACGTTGAAGAGCGCAGAGCGGGTGCGCGACACGACGGGCGATCCTTCCTGAAACGGCGGCGGCGCGTCCTTCTCGCTGATGGAACGCGGCATTTGTGCGGCGACGGGCGGGCCGATCCGGTCTATCGAAGCGGCCGATCCCGTCCCTTATCACATCTGTGAGCTAGACCCGTTGCGCCTCTCCGTCACCACCTGGAACATCAATTCGGTGCGGTTGCGCATCGATCTCGTGCTGCGGTTCCTCGCGCAAGCGAAGCCCGACGTGCTCTGCCTGCAGGAGACCAAGTGCCCGGACGACGCGTTTCCGCTGAAGGCCCTGCGCGGGTCCGGCTACGAGCACGTCGTCTTCGCCGGCCAGAAGGGCTACAATGGTGTGGCCATCCTTTCGCGCTTTCCCCTGCTCACCCGCGACGTCATGGCCTTCTGCGGGAAGCCGGATGCCCGCCACATCTCGGCCGTGCTCGGGCCGGAGGCGGGCGCGGCGGCGGGCCTCGTGATCCACAATTTCTACGTCCCGGCCGGCGGCGACGTTCCGGATGTCGGGCTCAATCCGAAATTCGCGCATAAGCTCGACTTCCTGCAAGACCTGCGTGCCTGGGGCGCACGGCGCATGGCCGGCCCGGCGATCCTGGTGGGCGACCTCAACGTGGCGCCCCTCGAACACGACGTCTGGTCGCACAAGCAGTTGCTCTCCGTGGTCAGCCATACGCCGGTGGAGACGCAGGCCCTGGAAGAACTGCGCGGGGAAGCCGGTTGGATCGACGCCGCCCGCGTGCTCACCCCGGAGCCCGAGAAGATCTACACGTGGTGGAGCTACCGCTCGCCGGACTGGTCGGCCGCCAACAAGGGGCGGCGCCTCGACCATGCCTGGATCTCGCCCGACCTCATCGGCACCGCGCGCTCCGTCGACGTGTTCCGCGAGGCGCGGGGCTGGGAGCGACCCTCCGACCACGTACCGGTGACGCTGACCCTCGACCTGTGACGGGCGGGCGCATCCCATCCGTGTGGCCGGCCGAGGAACGCAAAGCCCTGCCGATCATTGCACTTCGGACTGGCGGCCCCGGATGGGCGCCGCATCTTATTCACCGCTCCGGAGTGTCCTCCAAATGCGCAAGCTGATCCTCGCCTTCCTTCTCCCCAGGGTCGTCTCCTACCTCCGCCGCCGCTATTCCGGCCGCTCGGGTCGCCCGACTGCCTGAAGTTCGCTCCTCGCCCGTCCTCCCAGTGTGGGAGGACGGGCGGCACGCATCACTCCCGTCGCGTTGCGGCCGGCCCCGCGCGCTGATAAGCCTCCTATCGCATCAAGAGTCGCGGCGACGCCCGACGCCAACCTGCTGATCCGAGCAAGGTGGAGCCCTCATCGACTGGAGGGGATGTGGCCGAACCGGCAACGAAACGGGTTTCGCCACGCGTCGCTTCGGCTCCCCTTTGGGACCGACGGAAGGCGCAGCGACGATGAAGTCCGAACCCCAGCAATTCGCCAGCGACAACTACGCCGGCATCTGTCCCGAGGCCTGGGCCGCCACCGAAGCGGCCAATGGCGGCTCGGTGCCCGCCTATGGCGAGGATGCCTGGACGAAGCGGGCGTCGGACGCGTTCCGCGATCTGTTCGACAAGCCGGATGCGGAGGTGTTCTTCGCCTTCAACGGTACCGCCGCCAACTCCCTGGCGCTGGCCTCCCTGTGCCAGTCCTACCACAGCGTCATCTGCTCGGCCTCGGCGCATGTGGAGACCGACGAGTGCGGCGCCCCGGAATTCTTCTCCAACGGCTCGAAACTGCTGGTGGCGGCGAGCCCGGACGGAAAGCTCACGCCGGCCCTCATCCGGGGGCTCGCGACGGGGCGCTCCGACATTCATTTCCCCAAACCCCGCGTCGTGACGATCACCCAGCCGACGGAGACCGGGCAGCTCTATACCCTCGACGAGATCCGGGCGGTTTCGGCCGGCTGCCGGGACCTCGGCCTGCGCCTCCACATGGACGGCGCGCGCTTCGCCAATGCCTGCGCCAGCCTCGGCTGTGAGCCGGCGGAGATGACCTGGAAGGCGGGGGTCGACCTGCTCTGCTTCGGCGGCACCAAGAACGGCATGGCGGCGGGCGAGGCGATCCTGTTCTTCGATCCCGCCCTCGCCGAGGATTTCGGCTATCGCTGCAAGCAGGCGGGGCAGCTCGCCTCGAAGATGCGCTTCCTCACCGCGCCCTGGGTCGGAATGCTGGAGGGCGGCGCCTGGATCCGCAACGCGGCCCATGCCAATGCCTGCGCGCGACGTCTCGCCGGGGCGGTGGCGGAGTGCCCGGGCTTTGCCGCCATGTTTCCGGTGGAGGCCAACGCCGTATTCCTGAAGGCATCGCCCGAGCGACTGGACGCCTTGCGGGACAGGGGCTGGCGTTTCTACACCTTCATCGGCGGTGGCGCCCGATTCATGTTCGCCTGGGATTCTGAGCTCGAGCGGATCGACGCGCTCGTGCAGGACATCCGCGCGGTGAGCGCGGCTGTGCCGGATCGACTGTCCGCCTCCGGCTGATTCCATCCGCCCATCGGGCTGCGCACAAGCTTCTGAGTGTCGGGGCGGTCCGGCCGCAGAACCGGCGAACGCTGTTTTCGATACCGGTTCAGTCCGTTTTCTTCGTGTCGGGCATGCCGGCCACGAACTCCTTCACGGCGGCATCGTAGTGTTGCTTGACGAACTCCTTCGTCCCGGCGGGAACGACGGCCCAGATCACGGCGGCGACGAAGATCAGCGCCGCGACTGTGTAGGAAAAGCTCTCGAAGACACCAAGCCCCCCGAGCAGCAGGGGGATCAGGCTAAGTGCCAACGCGATAAAGGCCGAGCCAAACAAGTAATAACTTGATACGAAAGCAATAACAGCAAATGCTATCGGTCTTCCGATCTTGATGATGATCCGGTTCATTCCACCCCCAGTCGTTTCGGAAAACCTGATTGCGCTTCTTAGTTGAGGCCGAGCCTTTATCACATTTAAGTTTGAATGCAAAAGACAGAAGCTCGAATTTGTCGCAGTGTGACCTTTGCGGCGAAATGGAGCCCGGCTCGTCGACAGACAATACGATAAATCAAGACGTTAGACTTGGAATGGCCCGAGGCGGCCTTGCGTCGTTCCGGACGCTCCGCCGAGGCGGAGCGAAGGCCCGGCATCCGTCCGGGCAGGCGCCGGGACGGGGGTGGCACGAAGCCCGGATTCGTGTATGTGTCCTCTGGCCTCGACCCGGAAACGGGCACGGGGCTAAAGCTGCTTGTGAACGCGACCGTGCTGGACGACATCCCGGCACAGGCCCCGTCGCAGGCTGAGGCGGTCTTTCTCGAAGAAAACCGTCTCGATCCGAAAACCCGTATCGAAAGGGAATGCGATGTCGATTTCGGCCGAGCGCAAGACTGCGCTCATCAAGGAATACGCGACCGGCGGCAAGGACACCGGTTCTCCGGAGGTCCAGGTGGCGATCCTCACCGAGCGGATCACCAACCTCACCGGCCACTTCAAGACCCACGGCAAGGACAACCATTCCCGCCGCGGCCTCCTGAAGATGGTCTCGCAGCGCCGCTCGCTGCTCGACTACGTCAAGCGCAAGGACGAGGCCCGCTACCGCAGCCTCATCGAGCGTCTCGGCATCCGCCGCTAAGGCAATTTTCGCGGTCCCGAGCCTGGCTCAGGGCCGCGTTTCATTGACGTCCCGCGCTGCCGGAATGGGTCTGGCCGCGCGACCATCGGGCCGCTTCGAGGCGCACTCGTCGGGGACAGGATCGCCAGGAGTTCTTCGCCGGTCCGGCGCGGAACTCCTCGCCGTCTTGCCCCTGGCGGCGCCGGGCACGCCCGACCGCAGGAAGGCATGACATATGTTCGACGTACAACGTGAAGAGCTGATCTGGGGCGACCGCAAGCTCGTCCTCGAGACGGGCAAGGTCGCCCGCCAGGCCGACGGCGCCGTGATGGCGACGTATGGAGAGACCTCGGTGCTGGCCACCGTCGTGTCCGGCAAGGAGCCCAAGGCCGGAATCGACTTCCTGCCGCTCACCGTGAACTACCAGGAGCGCGCCTACGCCGCCGGCCGCATCCCCGGCGGATACTTCAAGCGCGAAGGCCGTCCCTCCGAGAAGGAGACCCTGGTCTCCCGCCTCATCGACCGCCCGATCCGCCCCCTCTTCGTCGAAGGCTGGCGCAACGACACCCAGGTCGTCGTCACCGTCCTGACCCACGACCTCGAGAACGATCCCGACATCCTCGCCATGGTGGCGGCCTCCGCCGCCCTCACCCTGTCGGGCGTGCCCTTCACCGGCCCGATCGGCGCGGCCCGCGTCGGCTACGTCAACGGCCAGTACATCCTGAACCCGCCGGTTCCCGAGCTCGAGAACTCGACCCTGGATCTCGTCGTCGCCGGCACGCAGGACGCCGTGCTGATGGTGGAATCCGAGGCCAAGGAGCTCGACGAAGAGACCATGCTCGGCGCCGTGATGTTCGGCCACAAGCATTTCCAGCCGGTCATCGACGCGATCATCCGCCTCGCCGAGAAGGCCGCCAAGGAGCCCCGCAACTTCTCCGCGCCCGAGAACGGCGACGTGGAGCAGGCCGTCCTCGACGTGTGCGAAGCGGAACTCCGTGACGCCTACAAGAACACCGTGAAGCAGGAGCGCTACGCTGCCGTCGACGCCGTGAAGGCGAAGGTGATCGCGGCTCTCTGTCCGGCCGAGGGCGAGCAGAAGTTCTCGCCTGAGAAGGTCAAGGCCGCGTTCAAGGAAGCGCAGTCCAAGGTCGTGCGCTGGAACATCCTCGACACGGGCTCCCGCATCGACGGACGCGACGTCCGCACCGTGCGGCCGATCGTGTCCCAGGTCGGCGTGCTGCCCCGCGCCCACGGTTCGTCGCTGTTCACCCGCGGCGAGACCCAGGCCCTCGTGGTCGCCACCCTCGGCACCGGCGAGGACGAGCAGTTCATCGACGCGCTCGAAGGCACCTACAAAGAGACCTTCCTGCTGCACTACAACTTCCCTCCCTACTCGGTGGGCGAGACCGGCCGCATGGGCTCCCCGGGCCGTCGCGAGATCGGCCACGGCAAGCTCGCCTGGCGCGCCGTGCATCCCGTGCTGCCGCCGGCCCACGAGTTCCCGTACACGATCCGCGTCGTGTCCGAGATCACCGAGTCGAACGGCTCGTCCTCGATGGCCTCCGTCTGCGGCGCCTCGCTGTCGCTGATGGATGCCGGCGTGCCCCTGCGCCGTCCGGTGGCCGGCATCGCCATGGGCCTCATCCTCGAGGGTGAGCGCTACGCCGTGCTGTCCGACATCCTCGGCGACGAGGATCATCTGGGCGACATGGACTTCAAGGTGGCGGGCACGGAAGCCGGCATCACCTCGCTGCAGATGGACATCAAGATCGCCGGCATCACCGAGGAGATCATGAAGGTCGCCCTGCATCAGGCGCAGGAAGGCCGCGTCCACATCCTCGGCGAGATGGCCAAGGCCCTCACCGATGCCCGTCCCGAGCTCGGCGAATACGCGCCCCGCATCGAGACCATGCAGATCCCCACCGACAAGATCCGGGAAGTGATCGGCACCGGCGGCAAGGTGATCCGCGAGATCGTCGAGAAGACCGGCGCCAAGATCAACATCGACGACACCGGCACGGTGAAGATCGCCTCCAGCGACGGCAAGGCCATCAAGGCCGCCTATAACTGGATCCGGTCGATTGTGGCGGAAGCCGAAGTCGGCATGATCTACGACGGCACCGTCGTGAAATGCATGGAGTTCGGCGCCTTCGTGAACTTCTTCGGCGCCAAGGACGGCCTCGTCCACATCTCGGAACTCGCCGCCCAGCGCGTCGCCAAGGTGACGGACGTCGTCAAGGACGGCCAGAAGGTCAAGGTGAAGTTCCTCGGCGCGGACGATCGCGGCAAGATCCGCCTCTCCATGAAGGTCGTCGACCAGGAGACCGGCGAGGACCTCACCGAGAAGCTCAAGGCCGAGCGCAACGCCGAGCAGGACCGCGCCCGCGGACCCCGCCAGGACGCGTAAGCCCCCTCAGCCTTCGGGTTGATCGAGAATGAAGAGCGCGGTCCCGAGAGGGGCCGCGCTTTTTCGTTTGGGGCACGGATGCCTCGGGAAGCGCGCCCATGATCGAGATGGTCGTGCCCGGTGCTCACTCCATCATCCGGTATCGTCAGAGGCGGATGGCCATGATCGTTCCGCTGCGCCCTGGGTGTGTATCGATGACATCGACCTCGACC
This sequence comes from Methylobacterium sp. WL19, assembly GCF_008040005.1. NCBI lineage: Bacteria > Pseudomonadati > Pseudomonadota > Alphaproteobacteria > Hyphomicrobiales > Methylobacteriaceae > Methylobacterium > Methylobacterium sp. WL19. The sequence goes on along the minus strand of NZ_VRVC01000009.1, from coordinate 49,569 downwards.
GATGCATGAAAGTTCGGAGAGGAACGGGGCGGAGCGGAGACCTCGAAGGAGGGCTCCAGAACCCACCGCGATCTTCTGGAGCCCTCCTTCGAGGCCGCTACGCGGCGCCTCAGGATGAGGTGATTGGGTGGGACGTCTGGTGATGGCGATAGGGCCGGCCGCACACGGCTCATCCCGCCAAACCACCTCATCCTGAGGCGACGGAGCGAAGCGAAGGCCTCGAAGGAGGGCTTCAGATATCATTGCGATCCCCGGAACCCTCCCGAGGCTGCGGCGCCGCAGCTGAGGTGGAGGTGGTCTGGTGGCAGCCACAAGCACTTGCCGGCTCCGGTCAGCTCCGTACCCTCCCCGGCCTCGGCGAATCGCCGGCGACCACCGTCCCAGGGAGGCCCCATGAGCGAAGACCTCATCCTCTACACCCACCCGATGTCGCGCGGGCGGATCGTGCGCTGGATGCTGGAGGCGGTCGGGCGGCCCTACCGGGCAGAGATCCTCGATTTCACAGCGCTGAAGCAGCCGGCCTATCTCGGCATCAATCCCATGGGGAAGGTGCCGGCCCTGCGCCATGGCGAGAGCGTGGTCACCGAATGCGCCGCCATCCTCGCTTATCTCGCCGATGCGTTCCCAGACGCCGGTCTCGCACCGCCATCCGGCAGCGCGGAGCGCGGAGCGTATTACCGCTGGCTGTTCTTCGCCGCCGGGCCGGTGGAGGCGGCCGTCCTGAACACGGCGCTCGGTATCGATGTGCCGCCCGAGCGCAAGGGCATGGCCGGCTACGGCAGCATGGCCGAGGTGCTCGATACCCTGGAAGGCGCGGTCTCGGGCACGGAGTATCTCGCAGGCGGCCGGTTCAGCGCCGCCGACCTCTATCTCGGCTCGCATCTCGGCTGGGGCATGCAGTTCGGCACGATTCCGCGCCGCCCCGCCTTCGAGGCCTATGTCGGCCGGCTCTATGCCCGGCCGGCGGCGTTGCGGGCGAGCGAGATCGACGACGGCCTTGTCGCCGCATCGAACCCCGCCGGCCATGTACGGGCGTGAGGCTCACGCGTCGTAGCGCAGGGCCTCCAGCAGGGGGCGGAGCTTGTGCTTGCGCCGGTGGGTGGCGATGAGGTCCTCGATGCGGGCGGTCCAGTCGTCGATCCGCCCCGCCGCGTCGTAGGCCCGGGCGGCGCAGGCGAGGAAGGCCGCGGCGACATCGTAGCGGCCCGCTTGACCCTGATCGATGATCGCGACGGCCTTGCGCTCGGCGGTGCGGATCACCCAATCGGAATGGCGCCCATGCGCCGCCTCCAGCAGGCGCAAAGTCACCGGCTCGGGCGTGTCGTAGCCCGTCGCCTCGCCGATGGCGGCGACCGCCTCGTCGATCATCCCCTCGTCGAGGAGGATCTCGATCCGGTCGGGCGCGCGGTCGGCGGCGATCAGCCCGGCGAGGAGATCGGGCTTCAGCCGGTCCCAGCCCTGCCCCGCGACGGCGCGCGCCGCCTCGTAATCCTCGCGCGACAGCGAGCGCCGGAAGGCCGCGCGGGCGGCCCGGACGGCCAGCTCCGTGTGCCCTGCCTCGTCGGCGGCCTCGCGCAGCCAATGGCCCAGGGGGAGGACCGAGGCGCCGGGACGCCACGGTTGGTCGTCCCTGTCGCCGGCATCGCCCCCCGCGAGGCCGAGCCCGGCCTCGGCGACGTGGAACGCCTCATCGGACCGGCCCGCCTCCATCAGCGCCCGCGCGAGGTCGAGGGCCTCGTCCGGCAGGGTGAAGCGGGCGCTGCCATGCGCCACCGCCTCCGCGATCCGGCCGAGCCGCACGAGCATGGTGGCGACGCGCGCCTCGGCGCCGACGGCCCGTGCGAGGTTGAGATAGGCGTCGCCGTGGCCCCGCGCGTCGAGCACCCGCAGGCGGATCGCGGTGAGTTCGAGCTCGGTGAGGTCCTCGTCGTCCGCCGGCCACGGCCCGGTCCCGCCCTCCAGGATGGCGTTGAGCGCGGGATCGTCCCAGCCCTGCTCCAGGGCGCGGGCCGCGATGCCGAAGCCGTCCTCGACGCCGTAGTCGTAGAGCTCCGCGTCCCAGCCCTCCAGGGTGTCCACCAGCGCCTCCCGCTCGCCCCCGTCGAGGTCGGAGAGCAGCGCCGCCTCGGCCATCATCCGCCCGAGATCGTGGAAGAGGAGGTAGAACTCTTCGTCCGTCTCGTAGCCGCCGCCGAGCCAGTCCTCGATCACGGGTTCGGCCACGGCCTTGAGGATGCGCAGGGCGCTGCGACCGTCGCCGGCCTCCATGTGCGGCACGGCCTTGTCCGCGAGGTGGCGCAGGGCGTCGGCATTGCCGCTGGGGCGATAGCCGTCCCAGAAGTCGCGGTGTCGGGAGGGGCCGGAGAGCACGGCGCGGGCGCGCGCGGAAACGGCGGTTGTGTCCACCGGCGCGCCGCCGGGGCGCAACGCGGTGGCGAGGTCCGCCTCGATCCAGCCGTTGAGGTCGGGATCCTCCTCCGCCCGCCGCAGGATCAGGTCGCGCAGGGCCTCGGCGCTCAAGGGGCTGAGGAGGGCGTCCAGCGTCGGCCGGGCGACGGCGGAGCCGGGATCGTCGGCGAGGGTGAGCAGCGCCGCCACCACATGCTTGCAGGCGCCGCCCCATTCGTAGGGGCAAGTGCAGGAAAAGGCAGTCGCCTTGCCCCGCGCGATGCGGATGCTCACCCGGTAGGGATCGATCTCGCTCCCCGCCACCGCGGCGGTGAGGGTGTCGCCGCGCATCACGAGGTCGGAGACCGCGTCCCGGCGCCGGTACTCGTCGCCGCGCGCAAAAACCTCCGGGCCGGCGAGGCGGCGGATCTCGGCCACGGAGATCGGTTTGCGTGTGCTCGTACCCATCCGGCCTCCGTTCTCTCGGAACACCCATCCTCCCGCCGCGTTCGCCCCGCGACGCAACACGAGGAGAAGACTCCACCATGGCAGATCCGATGATTCCGAGCATCTTCGAGGGCGAAGCGAACCTGTCCACCACCGAGCGGGCGATGTCCGTGGTGCTCGGCCTCGGCATCGCGGCCGCCGCCGCCCAGCCCCGGCCGAACAAGTGGCTGAGCCTCGCCGCCCTCGTGGTCGGCGCCGGCCTCGCCATTCGCGGCGCCACCGGCCATTGCCCGGTCAAGTCGGCCGGCTACATCTCCTGAACCCAAATCTACTGAACCCAAATCTCCTGAACCCAAGACACGAAAAAGGGGCGCTCCGATGGGGCGCCCCTTTTTTGTCTGTCCGATCTCCGGCGCGGGTCACACGACCCGCACCCCATGAGCCTCAAAGGGTGGTGGTGCGGCGGCTGGCGATGAAGCCGTAGATGGCGAGCACCACGATGGCGCCGACCACCGCGCCGATGAAGCCCGCGCCCTGGTTGGGGCCGTACCAGCCGAGCGCCTGGCCGAGGAAGGTGGCGACGAAGGCGCCGACGATGCCGAGGATGGTGGTGAGGATGAAGCCCGCGGGCTCCTTGTCGCCCGGCATGATGAACTTGGCGACGACACCGGCGAGGAAGCCGATGATGATGGTCCAGATGATACCCATGAGATGATCCCCGATACGCGGCGGCCGGGATTGTCCCCGCCGGACTTGGCCGTATTGGTCAAGCAACGCCGCATCGCGGGATGGGTTGCGCCCGGCGTGGCGAGAATGTCTCATTCCCCGAGGGGGCGCGTCCCCCTGCCCCTTTACGGGCGGCCCTCCCGCACGGCACAACGCGGGAGCACCCTCCCCCATTCTCGAGTATCCCCGCATGACCACGATCACCCGTTTCGAATCCGGCGCCCGCATGAGCCAGGCGGTCACCTATGGCGACATGGTCTACCTCGCGGGCCAGGTGGCCGGCACGGTGGTGGGGGTCGGCGTCACCGCGCAGACGCAGGAGATCCTCGCCGAGATCGACCGGCTGCTCGCCCAGGCCGGCAGCGACAAGAGCCGCATCCTCTCGACCACGATCTATCTGGCCGACATCGCCACCTTCGCCGAGATGAACGCCGCCTGGGATGCCTGGGTCTCGAAGGACAACCCGCCCGCCCGCGCTACGGTGGAGGCCAAGCTCGCCGCACCCGAATACCTCGTGGAAATCGTCGTCGTCGCGGCCAAACTCCCCGCCTGACGCACTGACACGCGAGGAGCCAGCCGATGCGCCGGATCGTTTTCGTCATCCTTCTGATCGCGCTGGCGCTCAGCCTCGCCGGGTCGCTGTTCCTGGCCTTCGCCTTCCTCAATTCGGCGCAGGCTGAGGAGCAGAAGGGCCCCGAGCGCGTGGTCAACATCTACAACTGGTCGGACTATATCGACCCCAAGATGCTGGACGCCTTCACCAAGGAGACCGGCATCAAGGTCGTGTACGACACCTACGACAACAACGAGATCCTGGAGACGAAGCTGCTGGCCGGCCAGTCCGGCTACGATCTCGTGGTGCCCACCGGCCCGTTCCTGCAGCGGCTGATCAAGGCGGGCGTGTTCCGCCCCCTCGACAAGGCCAAGATCCCGAACCTGAAACACGCCTGGCCCGAAATCGCCCAGCGCCTCGCGGTCTACGATCCCGGCAACGCCTATGCGGTGGACTACATGTGGGGCACCACCGGCATCGGCGTGAATCTCGGCCCCGTGCGCGAGCGCCTCGGCCCCAACCAGCCCCTCAACACCTGGACCCTGGTGCTCAATCCCTCGCTGATGGCCAAGCTCAAGGATTGCGGGGTGATGATGCTCGACAGCCCTGAGGACCTGATCCCCAGCATGCTGCCGGCCTACGGCCTCAAGCCCGACACCAAGCGCTGGGACGACATCTCCCAAGTCACCGACGCCCTGTTCAAGGTGCGCGGCTCGGTGCGAAAATTCCACTCCTCGGAATACATCAACGGGCTCGCCAACGGCGACCTCTGCCTCGCAGTCGGCTATTCCGGCGACGTGATGCAGGCCAAGAAACGCGCCGAGGAATCGAAGAACGGCGTCGAGATCGCCTATTTCATCCCGAAGGAAGGCGCGCTGATGTGGTTCGACGCCCTCGCCATCCCCAAGGACGCCCCCCATCCGGAGGAGGCGCACCGCTTCATCGACTACCTGATGCGCCCCGAGGTCGCCGCCGCCAACACCAACTTCGTCTCTTATGCCAACGGCAACCTCGCCGCCAAACCCCTGGTGAAGCCGGAGATTCTTTCGAATGCCGGCATCTACCCGGACGAGGCGACGATGCAGCGGTTGTTCACCAACCAGGCCTGGGATGACCGGACGCAGCGGTTCGTGACGCGGAATTGGACGCGGGTGCGGACGGGGCGGTGATCGATGAATTATTTTTTGCCTGTATAATAATATTATCCAAATTCTATATTGAATGATTTGATATGAATGTTTGTTTATTTCTAGCCGAGCTTTAATTGTGTTGCTGATTTAATTCAATCTAATCTATGGAAAACGGCGTATTAGAAAGATCTGGTGCAAGGGTGATTACGATGTGATCGTCGTCGGAGTCGAGGCCTTTTGATTCGAATTTTATATCATTAATCGTATATCCACGATCGCGCAGCGCTGGAATCTGTTCCGGAATAGCATCTCTTAAAATTTCATCCATTGGCATGCCTGATAACAGATCAAATAATGCCTTCGATGATATGCTAAACTTCATACTTTTCATGTCAGACACAATTCTATATCCACGATATAAACGAGTTCGAATTTTAGATGTATGATACTGTTGACCGATTGATCTAGCCTGATATCCCTCGCGCTTAGGATTTGGAAGGGCTCGCCGTATATTCTCAAGTCCTGACAAGTCTGCGCTAAACTCACTGCTAGTAAAAATCTTAGTAAGCCATTGAACTTTTGACTGATTTAAAATTGCGGGAATTCCAAATGGTGACTTTGTTGATCTGTGAGGCGTAAAGACAACGACTGCGTCGATATCTAGCTTTCTCTTTAAAAGAAAATTTTCGATAATTTGGGAGCCAGTTTTAGGATTGCTCCAGTCTCGCATGCTGCTGCTATCGATTTTCCGTAGTAGATCCGATCCAGCGTCAGCGATGAAAATAATTCGAGCAATCCCATCTGGAGTGCCAGAAAGTTGCTTACGTTTTCGGTCCAACGCTTCGAAAAGAGGATTGTCGACGAGGTCGTATGTTTCGGGTGGTGCAGTTGTCCAGACTCGTTGTGTCATAGGAATTCGCACTGGAATTGTGCATCGTATTTGGCATTCAACTTCGCCATCCTCGAACTGAAGATACTCAAGCCGATCTTCGCCGACTTCAATCCAGCGTCGAATTTGATTTTTTCCGTGCTGCGAAATTTTGTAGTTCTGTCGAGCTTTTGGTAGTCTTTCGAATGTGTTATTTCTATATATTCGTAAACAAGAGAAGCAAAAACGCAATTTCTCACTAAATTTTCGTTCAACGGTGTCCGCAAATTCCGAAATTCTTGTGGCGGATTTGACCATGGGATCCTCAAATGCCATTCGTCCATTGCTGTGGGCAGTGATCTCCACAACTGCTGGATAGCCAGGGATTAGTGTTTCAGTGTATGCATCAGGCCGTTTAATCTCTGTGAGCCATTCTGGTTCGACGTCGATATCTCCCGTCTGTGCAAGCGCCCAAATTAAAGCGAGTTCGATTTCTGCGGGAAGCGACTGGTCAACTGATGGGCTATTGAGGCGCCCAACAAAATCCTTGCGTTTACTGCTATTTAAGTGAGGCTTTATATCGCAAAAAATCTGATGTAGGCGCCGGTTCGTAAAGTACAAAGCCATTTCAATCCCAAATCTATTGTTTTATATTGTGGGCATAACAATTTACATAAACAATGCTGTCAACCGGTAGCGACCCGCTTCCGATGAGCCACATGTAAACCACCCGCTCTCGAACTCAAGTTTATTATTGACAAAATTCCTATTCCATGCCTATATCCCCACATATGCCGCCCAGCGAAGGGGGCCTGTCCGGTGACCGACCGGGTGGGCCGAAAGGGCGGCGGGGCGGTGCCTGCGTCGGTGGTGTCGGTCACCATCGCCCCGGGCGGCGGCTCGCCAAGGCTGGAGGCTCGGATCGGGGCGAGGAACTGGGAGTTAAATGCCCCGGCATCGACCTCGGTCTGGGCTCCCATGACAAGGATTGCGACCCCTCCAATACGAGAGGGCGTGCGGGGCAAAGTCCGTTCGAACAGCCGGGATGGGATCGAACGACCACCACCAAAGCGCGACGCAACGCGAGGACCGCTGGAGACACCGCGACGAAAAAACAGGCCCCGGCGGGAACGCCGGAGCCTGACGGGACGCCGGGGGACCGGCAAACAATTCTAGCGCTCAATGGGTTTCGCGGCGTCCCGCGTCCCCCTTTTGGGGCTTCTTTTGGGCCATGCCCCCGGCGCTGTCGCGCGCGGGGGTGAAGGTGTGTGGATCCCCTCGCCCCGCTCGCGGGGAGAGGGACGCGACGACCTCGTCGTCGGCGCGTCGAGGCGGCAGCCGAGGGTGAGGGGGCGACGACGGACGAGTCTCTTTCGGACTCGCCCCCTCACCCTCGCTTCGGCTTCGCCTTTCGCTCATCGCGGACACGGCGAGGTGTTCGCGATCCTCTCCCCGCCCGCGGGGAGAGGGGGACGCTCGCCTGCGATCAATCCTTCAGGTCGGCCGGCACCTTGCCGCCGTTCTCCTCGAGCTTCTTGATGACCTGCTTGTGCAGCCAGACGTTCATCGTGGCCGAGTCTTCCTTGTCGCCGGTGTAGTGCAGCTCGTCGGCGAGCGACTTGCGGGCGCTGAGGCTCGAATCGATGTCGAGGAGCTTCATCAGGTCGACGATGGAGGTCCGCCAGTTGAGGGTCTGGGAGTTCTTCGCGGCCATGCCGTTCAGCACGGCTTCCACGTCCACCGGCTCGCCGGGCTTGGCCGCTGCGGCGCCGCTCGTGTCGGTCGTGGCCGTGCCGGCCGGTGCGTCGGCGGGGGCGGCCTCCGCGCTGGTGCTTCCGCCACCGAACGGGTGCAGGATCTTGCTGACGATGCTGCCGAGAAAGCTCATGGCGTTGTGTCCTTGTCGTTGGCCGGCCGCGACGAAATGTGGCCGGTCTCCTGCTCTCAACGGAATCGGGCCGCGCCCGTTCCGGTCCGGCGAAGGGGAATAAAGACCGCGCGGCGAAGCGTGAGCGTGGAACGCCCTCCCCGATTGCGAAGCCGGGGCCGTTCTTTCGCTCACGGGTGTTTGAAGAATGCGCGGCCTGTGGCATGGCCGGGCTCGAGGCTCCTTGCCGGGCCACCCTTCGCTCCGGAATCCGGATCTCCCGATGCGCTCTCCCCTCCCCGTCCTCGCGACGCTCCTGACGGCCTTCGTCGGGCTCGTCCTCGCCGCCCCCGCCCAGGCGCAGACCGCGCCGATCCCCATGCGGATCGGCGTCATCCCGGTCATCGGCGCCTCGCCGATCTTCGTGGCCAACGGCGAAGGCTGGCTCAAGGAGGCGGGCCTCGCTCCCACCTTCACCACCTTCGAATCCGGCCCGAACATGATCCAGGCGCTGGCGTCGGGCACCATCGACGTCTACGTCGCCGGGGTCGCGCCGCTCGCCGTGGCGCGGACCAAGAACATCGACGTCCGCGTGGTCGCCTCCACCGCGGTGGAGGAGATGGTGTTCGTGGCCGGGCCGAAGCTCGCCCCGTTCTTCGCCAACGGCGCCAGCAAGGCCGAGGCCTTCGCCCAGTTCAAGGCCAAGGAAGGCCGCCCCGCGCGGCTCGCCACCCAGCCCCTCGGCTCGGTGCCCAACACCACCCTGCAGCATTGGCTGTGGCAGGTGGCCAAGGCCGACAAGGCCAATGCCGAGGTGGTGTCCATGGGCATCGACGCCACGCAGCAGGCGATCCTCGCCGGCGCCGTGGACGGCGCCTCGATCCGCGAGCCGGCCCTCACCATCGTCCAGGGCCGCAACCCCGCGATCGCGCTGATCGCCAACGGGGCCGAGATGTTCCCCGACCAGCCGGGCACGGTGGTGGGCGTCTACGGCGCCTATGCCGACCGGAATCCCGGCGCCGTGGAATCCCTGGTGCGCTCCCTCATCCGCGCCGACACCCTGCTGAAATCCGACTCGGCCAAGGCTGCGCCCCACGTGCTCGCCGCCCTCGGCAAGGGCATCGTCGATCTCGCCACCATCCAGAAGGCCCTCACCTCCCCGGCGGCGAAGTTCACCGTCGATCCGCGCGCCATCATCGTCGCCACCAAGGCGATGCAGGCCTATCAGGTCTCCATCGGCGCCCTGGAGAAGGACGTGCCCCTCGATGGGCTGTTCGACTCCCGCTACTACGAGAAGGCCATCGCGCGCTGATCGGATGAAGGCCCTTCGCGCCCCCGCCCTCGCGGCTCTCGGACTCGTCGCCTTCCTCCTCTTCTGGGAGGCGATGCCTCGGCTCGGACTGATCAACCCGGCCTTCCTGCCGCCGCCGAGCACGATCCCGGCCGCCTTCCTCAACGAGATCCGCCTCGGGGTCTGGGGCGAGGCGGTGTGGTCGAGCCTGAGCCACTACCTCGTCGGCCTCGCCGTCGGCACGGGGGCCGGTATCGCGCTGGGCATCGTCGTGGGGATGTTCCGCGGCTTCGAGGCGCTCACCGCCTGGATCGTGCGCCTGCTGCGCCCGATCCCCGGCCTCGCCTGGGTGCCCTTCGCCATCATCTGGTTCGGGGTCCAGCCCTCGGCCGCCGTGTTCATCATCGCCATCGGCGTGTTCTGGATCGTGTTCTTCGCGACGCAAGGGGCGGTGCGCGGGGTCGACCGGGACCTCGTGGAGGTCGCCCAGGCCTTCGGCTTCCGCTCGCCCCTGGCGCGTCTCACCAAGATCCTGCTGCCGGCCGCGACCCCCGGCATCCTCGTCGGCCTGCGCACGGCGCTGGGCCAGGCCTGGATGGCGGTGGTGGCCGCCGAGATCTTCGGCGTGCCCGGCGTCGGCGCCCGCATGATGCAGGCCTCCAGCCTCCTCTCCACCGACATCGTGGTCGTCTACATGCTCACCATGGCCGGGCTCTACGGCCTGTTCGATACCGGCTTCGTCGCCCTCCAGGGCTGGCTCCTGCGGTGGCGCGCCTGATGGACCCGATCATCGACATCCGCGGCCTCAGCCTCGCCTACGAGCGCGACGGAATCCGCAACGTCATCCTGTCGGAGCTCGACCTCTCCATCGCGCGCGGGGAGTTCGTGGTCATCGTCGGCGAATCCGGCGTCGGCAAATCCACGGTCCTGCGGGTGCTGATCGGCCTCGCCGAGCCCAGCGGTGGGACGGTCCGCCTCGCCACGCGCGAGGGCTGCCGCACGCCGATGGCGCTGGTGTTCCAGGACGCCCGCCTGCTGCCCTGGCGCCGGGTGATCGCCAACGTCGCCTTCGGTCTCGAGGGCGGCGGCCTGTCGAAGGCTCAGCGCCTGGCCAAGGCGCAGGAGATGCTCGCCCTCGTGGGGCTCGGCGACCTCGGCCAGCGCTGGCCGCACCAGCTCTCGGGTGGGCAACGCCAGCGCGTCGCCATCGCGCGCGCGCTGGCCGTCGATCCGGACGTGCTCCTCATGGACGAACCCTTCTCGGCGCTGGACAGTTTCACCCGCGAGGGCCTGCAGGACGAGCTGCAGCGCATCCAGGCGACGACGGGCAAGACCATCCTGTTCGTCACCCACGATATCGACGAGGCCGTGACCCTCGCCGACCGCGTGGTGGTGCTCGCGGGCAGTCCCGGACGGGTCGCCGCCGACATGACGATCGACGTTCCCCGCCCGCGCCTGCGCCGGGATACGGCCCTCACCGACGCGGCCCGGCAGCTCCGGGCGGAGCTGTCGGGGCGGTCGGCGGAATTGTGACCCTCTACGCAGGCGAGGCGTCGGCGAGGCGTTCTCCGGGGGGACGCGCCATTGCATCCCGCCGATAAAGACTGCATCGCTCCCCACCCGAGACCGCCTGGACGGTCGATCGGCAGAGAGACCCCACCATGACGCCCGACGAGATTTCAGACCTCAACCGCGCCCGCGCCAGCCTCTCGCGGCAGCGCAGCGCGCTCGCCAAGCGGATCGGCTCGAGCGAGCTCGCCGCCGCTTCCGCGGCGGAGGATTTCATGCGCATCCTGCTGGCGATCGAGGCGGTCGACCGGGCGCTGACCAATGCCGGTCAGCCGTACATGCCGCCGATCTCCAACGCGGACGCCTGAGCCATGGCCGACACAAAGGATGCCAATGGCACGAAGCTGGCGGATGGAGATTCCGTCACCCTGGTCAAAGACCTCAAGGTGAAAGGAACCTCGACCACCTTGAAGCGGGGAACGCTGATCAAAAACATCCGCATCACGGACGATCCCGACGAGATCGAGTGCAACGCCGAGAAGGTGAAGGGGCTCGTCCTGAAGACCCAGTTCCTCAAGAAGGCCTGAGATCAGTCGCCGGAGACGGCACTCGGCGCGCGGATCGGCGAGCGGCTGAGGCTGCGGATGGCACGGGAGGGGCGGCCGGACTTCTCGGCGATGGCGCGGTCCTGCTCCTCGATGAGGTGCCGGGCCGGCTCGTCCCCGTCGAGGCCTCCGAGGATCTCCATGGGAACCCGCCGGTTCGAAGCGCGGGACTCGTCCTCGTAGAGGACATCGAACAGGACGGAGCCACGCTCCTGCGGTTTCGACTTGGTACGCTTGGCCATGACGGATGCTCGGACGATGAAAACCGGGAGGGTGCCCGGTCGACGGCTCTCAAGGCAGATGTCTGGCGATCGACCCCGTGGTCCCGCCGACATCCTGCCTTCTTCGCCGTCGCCGATCGATCGGAAGGGTCGCGACCGGGCTCAGGCGCTACATGGTCCCGTCCCGACGTTAAGGCAACCCGTATCCCCTCCGGCATGGTGCGGCGCAAGGCAGCCTCCCGCATGGGCCGACCTAATGGACCGACCTGTGGCATGATGCGTGCGGATCGCCCGCTGTGACCCGCCCCGTCGGGCAGGGGGGCCGGGCGAGGCGAGGAGCCGATTGCACGATGACCGATCCGACACCGCTGACACGCTTCTCCGTCGCTCCCTTGAGCCGGATGACCCGCCAGCTCGCCAGTGTCGCAGGCGGACGGGCCGAGCCGGATCTGGTCATCACCGGCGCGCGCATCTTGTCCACCTATTCCGAGCGGATGCGGCCCGACAGCGAGGTCTGGATCACGGGCGGGCGCATCGCCGCCGTGAAGCCGGCGGGAGCCTACAGGGGCGGAGCGCCACGCTATGAGGCCGGCGGCGGCATTCTGGCTCCCGGCTTGGTCGATCCCCACCTGCACATCGAGAGCAGCATGGTGACGGCTTGTGCCTATGCCGAGGCTGCGCTCCTCAATGGCACAACGACGATCGTCTGCGACAGCCACGAGATCGGCAACGTCCTCGACACGGACGGGATCGCCTGGATGCTGGAGGATGCCCGCGCGGCGCCGCTCAATATCTACCTGACGGTTCCGAGCACGGTTCCGGCCACCTCGCCGGAACTCGAGACCGCCGGCGGCGACCTCACGGCGGAGAAGATTGGCGCCCTGTTCGATGCGTGGCCGGAGGCGATCGGCCTCGGCGAGAAGATGGATTTCGTCGCCGTGGCCGAGGGCGACGAGCGGGCTCATGCCATCATCGCGGCTGCACTGCAGCGTGGGCGACCGGTCTCCGGTCACATCTACGGACGCGGCTTTGTCGGCGCCTATGCCGCCAGCGGCGTCACCGACACCCACGAGGCCATCGATCGGGACATTGCCGACGACTTGCTGGAAGCGGGATTGTGGATCTACCTGCGCGGAGGCCCGCCGACCACGCCCTGGCACAGCCTGCCCAAGGCCATCGGCACGATCATCGAACTGGGGGCCTCGGCCAAGCGGGTCTGCGTCTGTACCGACGACCGGGACGCCCAGGATCTCCTCGCCTACGGTCTCGACTGGGTGGTGCGAGAGGCCATCCGCATGGGTATTCCCCGCGAACAGGCGTGGTCGATGGGCTCGCTGCATCCGGCGACCCGGTATGGGCTCGATAACGAGATCGGTGGCTTCGGTGGCGGTCGCCGGGCCGATCTCGTACTCCTCGACGACGATTTCATTCCGCAGACCACTTGGTACGGTGGCCGTTGCGTGGTCGAGAATCGCACGATCACGCCTCTCCTCGATGCGGCGCTCTCGCGTCCCTACCGCTACCCTGCACCGGCCTATGCGACGATGCATCTGCCACTGCCCCTACCAGCCCTGGTCCCGGTGCTCCCCAAAGGCCGCTGTGTCGTCAACGCCATCCGCACCACGCTTCCCGGAATCGAACTGACCCATGAGCGGTACGACCTGACGCCTGCTTCGGATTGGCCGACGACCCTGCGGGACAACGATCTGTGCTTCGTCACTGTCATTGAGCGCCATGGCGGAGCCGGCAACGTCGCACACGGATTGCTGCGTGCCTTCGGGCTGAAGCATGGCGCGGTCGCGAGCAGTGTCGGCCACGACTCGCACAACGTGATCGTCGCGGGGCTGAACGCGGAGGATATGCGCGTCGCCATTGATGCGTTGTCGGCGATCCAAGGGGGCGTCTGCGTCGTCGAAGATGGCCAGGTGACCGCCATGGTTCCGCTGCCAGTGGCGGGACTTCTCTCGGACAAGCGCGTCGGTATCGTCGCCGAGGAAGTCCGACTGCTGAAGAAGGCCTGGGAGCGGGCCGGGTGCACGATTCCCTATATGGGGTTCAACCTGATCCCCCTCTCGGTCATTCCGGAAATTCGGATCACCGACAAGGGCATCGTATTGGTCCCAGCCATGGAGATTGTGCCGCTATTCGAACCCGTAGAGGCCTAAAACTCCTATTGGGAACCGATGCACTTCAAAGATCGTTGATGAATCAGGTCTCAACAGCCTTTCCCATGTCGGCTTTTGCAAGCCGTAGTGTTATCGAACCGGTCAGCCGAATTGTCCGTTGAGGCGATTGGCTGGCCGTTTTGCGTTATCTTCTAGGGGCTATCGCTCCAATAGCGGGAGAGAACGCCTTTTTATGGAGTGAGTTGATGCGGAATCTTCTGACGCTCGTCGTCCTCGGCTTCGTCGGCTTCGTCCTCGTGGCGATGTTCGTCGCACCAACCCAGCCAGATCTGAAAACTTGGTACCTGAAGAATGCCTGCGAGCATCTCGATAAGGTTTCGGCGAAAATCTGCGATCCCATGCGTCAGACCGGCGGGCAAGCGCTTTAACGAGAGCGCTGTCTGGAGGCTTTCAAGCAGCCATGATGAACCCGCTTGGCATCCGGTATCAAGGGTAAAGCCCATGAGTTGGGGGGGCATCTCATCACGAGATAGACCCTGCCAGATATCGATATGATCCAACAAGGCCGGGGCGGAAACGCCGGTTCTGAGATCACCCGGATACGGGTCTGTATTCCCCCTCGATCCCGTACGAATGCTGAGCAGCAGAGACCCGTGTAACGAAACAGCTCGGCGCCAAATGATGGCGCCGAGCTGTTTCGTTAAATTCATTCAAATCATGACGATGGCGTAACGCTCAATAACCGTAGCGCCAAGCACGGCGGCGGGCGTCCCAACGACGCTCGCGACGGATTTCCTGCCGGATGGCTTTGCGACGCAAATAGCGGGCGCTGTGACCATAGCCATAGCCGTAGCCATACTGCACATGTTCCACGGCGCCCGACGGAGCGATATCCACCTTGCCGAGCGATATGGGGGCAGCCTGGGATGCTGAGGCGAAGCCGGCGCAGGCTACGAATGCCGTGAGGGCGGCAATCCGGAATGATTTCATCGCGTCGTATTCCTTCGGTCTGGAGTCAGTGGTTCAGGGCCGGGACGGGCATAGAAGGCAACAATCGTTAACGAAACCCAAACATGCCCGTATGACCCTCAAACCAGATAGAGAGTCGCCGACGCGCGAAACACCTTTGGGCAATGGGCATCGTTCACGATGCGGAGAGCCTCATCCACCGTAATCCGGCGGTTCAAGGCGAGTTCCTCGAGGGTCATCCACGTTGATGTCATACGTTTTTTCCCTTGCTGTCGTTCACTCAACATGCAGAGGGCCGCATTGGTTCATCGACAGGTCTGGAAGGTCGCCACCGGATGAAGCGATGTGCGGGAAGCCGACGCATCATAACCGTCTGCCAGGAGATGCGTTACAAGGCGAAAACGACGAAGGCCGCCCGAAGGCGGCCTGTCGCAGTACTATAAGTCGGTTGGATGAATTGGAGCGGGCGAAGGGATTCGAACCCTCGACCCCAACCTTGGCAAGGTTGTGCTCTACCCCTGAGCTACACCCGCTCACTATGCCGTGCCGCTGAAGGAGAAGACCCGCCGGCGGCCCCGGACGGCGTCTCTAAACAACATTATGGCGGGCGTGGCAAGGGCTGTTTTGTGGTTCTTTTGCCGGCGGGCAACTTTCTCGCTTCCTCACCACGCGGCCGCCGGGGATCGCCCATGGGCGATCTCGCCGAGGCGCTCGCGCGTGGCCCGCGTGGTCCCTTCGGGCAGGGCGTCGAGCGCGAAGAAGTCGCATTGTGCGATCTCCCGGTCGGGAAGCTTTGGTCCGAGGAGCGTGAAGGCTGGGACGACGTAGACGACGATGTGGTCGCGGCCCGTGGCAGCGGTGCTGCGGAAAAATCCGTGCAGGCGCATCGTGTCCGCTTCCTCCACCACGATCTCGGCCTCCTCCCGTAACTCCCTGACCATGGCGTCGACGGCGTTCTCGCCGATTTCGACGCCACCGCCGGGCAAGTGCCATCCCGCCACATAGGTATGGCGCACGAGGCAGACGCGGCCCCGCGCGTCGAGGGCGACGCCACGCACGCCGAGGGTCATCCCCCGGGACGCGAGGGCGCCGAACTGGAACAGCCACTGGAAGAGCGGTCGGTCGAGGAGGGTTCTGATCATACGACGATGAGGCGGATGGCGCCGAAGCCTTCGATGGCCGCCTCCATTGCCTGTCCGCGCTCGACCGCGCCGACGCCCGAAGGCGTGCCCGTGAAGATCAGGTCGCCGGGATGGAGCTCGAAATAGGTGGACAAGAGCGCGATCTGGTCGGCGATGGACCAGATCATCTCCGATAGGTCGCCGGCTTGACGGGAAATGTCGTCCACTGAGAGCACGATGGCGCCGCGCATCGGATGCCCGCGACCTTCTACCCGGTGGAGCGGTCCGATGGGGGCCGAGGCATCGGCTGACTTGGCGAGGTCCCACGGGCGGGCAAGGCGCTTTGCTTCGTCCTGAACATCGCGGCGGGTCATATCGAGGCCGACGGCGTAGCCGTAGACGTGATCCAGTGCCTCAGTCGCGGGAATGTCCCGCCCGCCGCGTCCGAGAGCGGCCACGAGTTCCACCTCGAAATGGTAATTAGCGGTACGCGGCGGATAGGGATGATCCACCGCCTCCGAGCCCGGGACGATCTGAAGCGCGTCCGCCGGCTTCATGAAAAAGAACGGCGGCTCGCGCTCAGGATCCTTTCCCATTTCGCGGGCATGAGCGGCGTAGTTGCGCCCCACACAATAGACGCGGCGCACGGGGAAGAAGTCTTCGCTGCCGACGATAGGCAGGGCAATGCGGGGTGGGTTCGGGATCACGGACAGCATCGGTCTGGCGCCTCCTGATGGGTTTGCTCGGATCGGTTGCGGGGCAGCCCTGCGCCCTGCAAAGAGGGGTCACTATCATTATTATATGAGGAGAGCCGCCCGCCGCCATCGTGCCGGTCCTGCCCTGACCCCTCGTGTTGCCCCTTCATCTCCTGCCCCGAGCTTTCCGTGATCGCTTCCGCCGAATTCCTTTCTCGTCTCGCCGATCGGTTGGGGGAGGAGCATGTCCTCACGGCGCCCGCTGACATCGCACCTCATCTCGTGGAATGGCGCGGCCTCTTCCGGGGGAGCGCAATCGCCGTCGTCCGTCCGGCCGATACCGGCGAGGTCGCCTTCGTCGTCGCGGCCTGCGCCGAAGCTGGAATCGCAATCGTTGCCCAGGGCGGCAATACCGGACTGGTGGGGGGCGGCGTGCCACAGGGCGGGATCGTCCTGTCCCTGTGTCGTCTGTCCCGCATTCGCGCCATCGACCGCCTGAGCGCCAGCATTACCGTCGAAGCCGGCGCCCTGCTCGCCGAGGTTCAGGCGGCGGCCGACGTGGAGGAAATGCTGTTTCCCCTTTCACTGCCTTCGGAAGGGTCGTGCACGATCGGCGGGAACCTCGCCACCAATGCCGGCGGGACCGGAGTCCTCGCCTACGGCAACACGCGCGATCTCGTGCTCGGCCTCGAAGTGGTGCTGGCTGATGGCCGAGTCTGGAACGGTCTGAGCGCACTGCGTAAGGACAATGCGGGCTACGACCTGAAACACCTGTTCGTCGGATCGGAAGGGACGCTGGGAATCATCACCGCGGCGGTGCTGAAGCTCTATCCCAAGCCCTCGTCGCGGGCGGTGGGTTTCGCTGGCTTGTCGTCCCCACACGCGGCTCTGACCCTTTTCGACAAGTTGAAGCGGACGGTCGGACGCGATCTCACGGCATTCGAGTTCATTCCGCGCTTCGGCCTCGACATCGTGCTGAAACATAGGCCTGGATTTCTGCGCCCCCTCACCGGCGACCATGCTGCCTACGCGCTCGTCGAGATGTCCACGACGCGCGCCGGGCCGGAGGCTTTGGGCGGCCTCGAGAAGGCCCTCGCCGCTTCGATTGAGGATGGTCTCGTTGAAGATGCAGTCATCGGATTGAGCGAGACGCAGAACGCGAACTTATGGGCGCTTCGCGAAAACCTGTCCGACGTTCAGTCACTCGAAGGCGGTTCGATCAAGCACGACGTCTCGGTACCGCTCTCGCGTCTGGCCGACTTCCTGGATACGGCGATTGCAGCCTGCGAAGCCGAAATGCCGGGCCTGCGCGTCTGCGCGTTCGGGCATTTCGGCGACGGTAACATCCACTTCAACCTCAGCCAGCCTCTCGGCATGGAGAAGGCCGCTTTCCTCAAGCATTGGGCTCGCTTCAATAGGATCGTTCACGACATTGTGCATGATATGGGCGGGTCCATCGCCGCCGAGCATGGCATCGGCCTGATCAAGCGCGACGAACTGGGCCTTTACGGCGATCCAGTGGGCCTGGACCTGATGCGTCGGTTCAAGCTCGCCCTCGATCCGCACGATCTCCTAAACCCTGGGAAGATCGTAGCAATGTCGGCAAATCCACCTCCGGCGCTTCCTCCCGAATAGGATTCGGGGCCATGACCTTGCCTTTCGGGAGCGAACCGAACGCTCATCCGCGTTTTGCACAAGCCCATTGTGCGGCGCACAAGAAAGGATCACAATCCGTCTCGCGACGCGCCATAAATCGGGTTCGAATTCCGATCTAAAGCGTTGTCGCGGTGAGAGTGCTGCTTGAGTGCGCTGCAGCGTCTTATGGGGGCGTTAACGATCTAGGCCCCTTCATGAGAGGCGGATCGCACCCTCAATGACGGCCTGCCCAGCCTGGCGACAACCATTTGCCGGCTGTGCTCTTGAATTACAGGGACCGAAGGAGACCAGACGATGCCGACCTCGCAGGCGAGAGTTCCTACTGCCGAGGCAAGCCGCTACCTGAAGCAGCTTTGCCGCCATTGGAGTCATAAGTTCCCCGTGGAGGCCACGGATGCGGCCGGTACGGTGCCGTTCGGCGAGGATCGCATTTGCACGTTCCAGGCAGAAGCCGATGCCCTGCTGATGCGTGTGGCGACCCCCGACCCGGCCGGTCTGACCCGTCTCGAAAACGTGGTGGCCGACCACCTCATGCGTTTTGCCTTCCGCGAGAATCTCGGCGAAATCACCTGGTCGCGCGCGGCCTGACCGCCCCGCGCTTGAAACCCCGCCACGAATTCCGATCTTGCTGAGCGTCGTCCCCGCAGCCTATGCGGGGTGGGGCTGAGGAGACAGGGTGATGACGACGAGCACTGGGGCTGACACGATCGCCCTCCCCTTCGACGAGCGGATCGGCCGCCTCGCCGAGGTGGCGGTCCGAATTGGGCTCGGGCTGAAGCATAGCCAGGAATTGGTGATAACCGCGCCGCTCGAAGCCGCGCCCCTCGCCCGCGCGATTACCACCGAAGCCTACAAGGCCGGCGCGTCCCTGGTGACAACCTTTTATTCCGACGATGCCGCAACCCTGGCTCGTTTCGCTCACGCGCCTGACGACGCGTTCGATACTGCGGCGGGCTGGCTTTACGGCGGTATGGCCGAAGCCTTCCGCAACGGGGCCGCGAGGCTGGCGATCGCCGGAGATGATCCATCCTTGCTGGCCGGCCAGGATTCGCAGAAGGTCGCCCGCGCCAATCGCTCGCGCTCGAAGGCCTATGTGCCGGCCCTTGAGCTTATCGCCAACTTCGCCACCAACTGGACGATCGTCTCGGCGGCGACCCGCCCGTGGGCGCGGACCGTCTTCCCGGATTGCCCGGAGGACGAGGCGCTGGCACGCCTGTGGGACGCGATTTTCGCCGCGTCCCGGGTCGACGGAGACGAT
Source organism: Methylobacterium sp. WL19 (assembly GCF_008040005.1). Classification (NCBI taxonomy): domain Bacteria; kingdom Pseudomonadati; phylum Pseudomonadota; class Alphaproteobacteria; order Hyphomicrobiales; family Methylobacteriaceae; genus Methylobacterium; species Methylobacterium sp. WL19. Next base: position 30,139 of record NZ_VRVC01000009.1, on the reverse strand, counting down.
CCGGTGGGCCAGTGGAAGGCGCATAACGATGCTCTCCACGCCCGCACTAAAATCCTCAATCAGCATCGCTTCGCGGCTGTGCGGTTTCAAGGGCCGGATACCGACCTCACCGTCGGTCTCGCTGACGATCACGAATGGTGCGGCGGTGCATCCGTCTCGCGCAGCGGCATCCTGTGCAATGCCAATATTCCCACCGAGGAGGTGTTCACCACGCCGCACAAGTTGCGGGTGGACGGCTATGTGGCAAGCACCAAGCCCCTGTCATACCAGGGCACGTTGATCGACGGTATCCGGGTTCGGTTTGAAGAGGGGCGTATCGTCGAGGCGACGGCTCGCACGGGAAGCGACGTCCTCGCGCGGGTGCTCGACACGGACGAGGGTTCCCGCCGTCTCGGCGAGGTCGCCCTGGTGCCGGCCTCGTCCGCCATTTCGGCTTCCGGACTGCTGTTCTACAACACCCTGTACGACGAGAACGCCGCAAGCCACATTGCTCTGGGGCAGGCGTACAGCAAATGTTTCCTCAATGGTGGAGAAGGCTTCAGTGAGGACGACCTCGCGGCACGTGGCGCAAACCGTAGCCTGATCCATATCGACTGGATGATCGGCTCTGCCGACATTGATGTCGACGGACTTACTGCCGAAGGGCGCGCGGTACCGGTGATGCGCGCGGGGGAATGGATCGGCTGAGGCACAGAAGGCGGGAAGTGGCCGTGGCTCAGAAGCCGGGACCCTTCGTGGCACCGAGAATCCGAGCGGGATGGGCCAGCGTCCCGCTCTGGAGTACGACCACGTAACCGTCGGCATTGCCCGAACGAACGAGGGTGCGCGGGAGTTCGAAATGCGTGGCTTGGCCCGTCCAGGCTCCGACCCGATGCATCCCGCGCACCACGTTGACGTAATCCACCACCTGCCCCTTGTTCTCGCCGTGCGCGACGGCTGTCCGGTGCCTGCGCAGGATTGGCAGCAGCCAGACCTCGCCGGTGCCGCGTCCGGCGCCGATATCGATGGCGATACGGTCCCCCTGGTCCGTTGCCTTCACCGATACGATGAGGCCGCTCGATTGTCGTGCCGCACGAAGGCTGCGGTCCAGGAATGCCCGGTCCGACCGGACCGGGGACGGCTCGCCGTTGACGATGGCCTGGGGCGTAAAGAGCTGGCGCTCACCGTGGCTGAGAGCATAGGCGCGCTGGCGCTCGGTGAACGCCGGAATCGCGAACTCGTCCTTCCAGCCGAGATAATCCCAGTAGGTGACCGGCAGTGTCAGGGCGATAACGTCGGGCTGCTGAGCGTACTCTCCCATCATCCGGGAGGCCTGCTGGCAGGCGCCGCAACCTTGGCTAGTGAAGAGTTCGATCACCGCGCGGGGCGGCTCGGCGCGAGCCGGACCCACCATGTGCGTCAGGACAATGGTCAGCGCGAGGAGGCTTGGCGCGGAGCGGCGCATGCGTGAAGCGGATCGGCCCATATACCTATGTGACAGCGCCTCAGCCTGGAACGGAAGACACGTTGTCTCGATGGGCCGTGGATGAGTCCGACTGTGTCGGCGGGGCAACCTTGGGTTTTGGCAGCATGTTCGGGCGCCAGCGCCTGTGCATCCAGAGCCACTGGCCGGGATTGTCTCGGACCCATTGCTCCACCACGCGGGTCATCGCCTGCATCGCGCCCTGGACGTCGATCTCGCCTTTGGCATCACGGGGCAGATCGAGGGGTGGGGTGAGTTCGAGATGAAAGCGGGCATTGTCCTTGCGCACCACGCGGACCCCGTGAACGGGACATTCGTAATGCTTGGCGAGCTTGGCGAGCAAAGGGTTCACCAGAACGGGTCGGCCGAAGAACTCCACCACCACACCGCGGGTGAAATGCTGATCGATGAGCTGGCCGAGATGGCCGCCGCGTTCCACGACGCCCTGCATCGAAAATACGGCGCCTTGCCCCGCTGCCGCCAACCCGCCCATGGTCTCGCGGCGCACCTCGGCGACGAGGCGGGCTGAGGCGATGTCGTTGGGGGGGCGAAAGATCGCAGTAGCCTCAAGCCCGTAGCGAGCGGCGCAGATCGCTGGCAATTCCCAATTTGCGAGGTGGGCAGCGAAGATGAGCCCCGGCTTGCCGTCGTCGCGCAAGGCCTCGAAATGTTCGGCGCCGGCAACGGTCATCCGCTGACTCGCCGGATCGTTGGGGTTGATATCGAACAGGGTGGCAAGATGCGCGTATTCTGCCCCCGTCCGGCCGAGATTGTCCCAAGCCTGGGCCGCGAGCGCCCTGATCGCGGCCTCATCCTTCTCGGGGTAAGCAGCACGCAGATTCGCCAATGCGATACGGTTCGCCGGCAGGAACTGCCCCACCCTTCGCGCAATCGCCCCGCCGGTCCGGCTCGCCCGCTCGGTCCCCAGCATCCGCGCTAACCAGAACAGGCAGCGGACGAGCGGAATCATGGCAATCCCCGCCATCCGGGGCAGATGGCGGTTCAGGACGAGGGCAAGACGCAGCACGAGACTATCCGGAAGTGGCTATCATGCTCGTGTAGAACATTTTTTGGAGAAGTGGCAGCCTGAGGTGAATGCGAGTCATGCTTGCCCCAACGATAGGTCAGTCGATCGCCACCAGGATCTTACCGAACACCTTACGCGACTCCAGGCGTTCCAGCCCCTGTGAAAAGTCCCCGAGGGGGAGGACCGTGTCGACCACCGGCGTGATCCCGTCCGCCATCTTCGCCAGGGACTGGCGGATGTTGGCCATGGAGCACCCGAAGGAGCCGGTGATGCGGTACTGCTGCTGGAACAACTGCATCAGGTTCATAGTGGTGGAGACGCCGGAGGTGGAGCCGCAGGTAACGAGGCGGCCGCCTCGCTTGAGGCAAAGGAGCGAGCCGTTCCAAGTGTCAGGACCGACATGCTCGAACACCACATCGACGCCCTTTCGCTTAGTCAGGCGGCGAACCTCACCCTCGAAGCGTTCGTTCCGATAATTGATCACGTGATCGGCGCCGAGGGCTTTTGCCATCTCGCCTTTCCTGTCGTCGCCTACCGTCGTGAACACGGTGCAGCCGATAGCCTTGGCCATCTTGATCGCGGCGGTGCCGATGCCCGAGCCACCGGCATGGACGAGGATGCTCTCGCCGGGTTCGAGCTTGGCATTGTCGAACAGCATGTGCTGAACGGTGCCGAAGGCGATCGGCGCACAGGCTGCATCGGTGAAGCTTACCCCATCGGGCACCTTTACCACGAGACGGGCCTGCATGGTGACGCGCTCGCGCGCGAACCCGTCGATATGGAAGCCCATGACGCCGGAGACGTCCTCACACAGGTTGTCGCGACCTTCCCGGCAGGCCTTGCAGCGGCCGCAGGTCTGCGCGCCGTACATCACCACGCGGTCGCCCTCGCGGAGATCCGTCACGCCCTCGCCGACGCAGACGATCTCGCCCGAGGCTTCGGCCCCCACCGTCAGAGGCATCTTGCGCTTGGCGAAGGCCATGCCGCGAAAGCCCCAGACATCGATGAAGTTCAATCCCACGGCGCGCACGCGGATCTGAACCTCGCCCGGGCCGGGAGCGGAAGGCGGATCGACCTCGCCGAGGCGAAGGTCACGGTCACCGAAGAGTTGGAGGGCTTGCATCGGTCTCGTCTCTCGTCAGGCGCTTCGGATCCCGAGCCTCCTTCGCACCACCTCGTCCTGAGGCGCCCGCATCAGCAGGCCTCGAAGGGGGGCTCCAGGGCCCATGTGCCATCTGGAGCCCTCCTTGGAGGCCTCCGCAATAACTCCGCACCTCGGGGAAGAGGGATTGGAATGGATAGGCGGCTTTATCGACTGAAAGCCGTCCTGGCTCAATCCGGCGCAAGGTAGCGCCGCCGCGCCCAGCCGAGGATCGGGCCAGCCTTGACCCGGCACCATGTGAGGCCGCTCGGCGTCTCGTTGGTACAGCCGAAGCCGCGCAGGCGCGCCCCTTCCGGCGCTTGGCCAAGCACGGGCGCCGAGGCGTCCGGGGTCTCGCGGATGCTCAACCCGTCACCGCGCGGAAGCCCGTCGACGCGGAAAGCGCCGGTCTCGGCGAAGGCGGGAACCGCTGCCAGAGCCAGCGCGAGGATGAGGCGGAAGCGCATAGGATCATCCGCCTCAGGTCCGGTGAACACCCATCATCGCCGTCAGCCCGCCATCGACCGGCAGAACCGCGCCGGTAATGTAGGCCGCGGCATCTCCCATAAGGAAGGCCACGAGCGCCGCTATTTCCTCAGGCTTGGCGAAGCGTCCCAAGGGAATCTGTTTCTCCATACCGTCACGATGCGCGGCGTAGGGAGCCATCATCTCGGTGTCGATGAAGCCCGGCGCAATGACGTTGACCGTCACCCCGCGCTTGGCCGATTCGATCGCCAACGTCCGGCAATAGGAGATCAGCGCACCCTTCGTCGCCGCATAGGCAGCATTGCCCGGGTTGGCCTGTAGGGCTGCCACCGAACCGATGGCGACGATGCGGCCGGAACGTCCTCGGATCATGCCGCGCACCAGTGCCTTCGTGATCCGGGTCAGCGACCAGAAGTTCACTTGCATCGCCGCCTCGGCCTTGTCCTGAGCCATCATCGCGGCCAGCACGTCGTAGGATTGGCCGGCATTATGGACGAGGCCGTAGAACGCTTCCCCTTCCTGGGCCTCGCAGAAAACCTCCAAGGCATCGCGGTCGGCGAGGTCGAGAGGGTGGGCGGTGATCGCCCGTCCGGGATTGGCCTGGCTGAGTTCGGCCACGAGGCGCTCCGCCGCATCGCCCGAGGAGCGATAGGTGAAGGCGATGTCGTAGCCGGCATATACCAGCGCCCGCACGATGGCCGAGCCGAGGCCGGAGGCACCCCCGGTGACGAGAACGCGCCGGGTGGTTTCCGTCGTCATACGGGCTCGTCCCCAAGGACGAGGCAGGTGTTCTGCCCGCCAAAGCCGAAGGAATTGGACAGAACGCGGCTGACCCGGGCGTCGCGGGCCGTGGTCACCACGTCGAGGGAGAGGGCTGGGTCCGGCACCGCATAGTTGATCGTCGGCGGGATGCGGCCATGGGCGATGGTGAGGAGCGAGATCACCGCCTCGATGGCCCCCGCGGCGGTCAGCGTATGGCCGATCATCGACTTGTTCGACGAGATCGGCAGGGTGCGGATCCGCTCACCGAACACAGCGGCGCAGCCCAACGCCTCCATCTTGTCGTTCTCCGGCGTCGATGTGCCGTGTGCATTGATCGTATCGATGGAATCTGGCTCGGTGCCGGCATCGTCCAGGGCAGCGCGGATGGCGGCGATGCCGGGCGCACCGTCTGGGCTCGACCGGGTGCGATGGAAGCCGTCGCCCTTTTCGCCGCAGCCCAGGACATAGCCGAGGATCGTCGCGCCCCGCGCCCGTGCGGACTCGGCATTCTCTAGGACCAGGGCGGCGGCCCCCTCCCCCATGACGAAACCGTCGCGATTCTTGGAGAACGGCTTTGAAGCCCCCTCCGGTGGATCGTTCTGGGTCGAAAGAGCAGAGAGCAGCGAGAATCGGATCAGTGATTCCGGGTTTACCGAACCGTCGGTGCCGATGCAGAGAGCCGCCTGCATCTCGCCCCGCCGGATCGCCTCGACACCGAGCTGGATCGCGGTGGCGCCGGAGGAACAGGCGGTGGAGAGCGAGATCGGCGACCCCTTGGTGCCGAACCGGTCGGCGATGTTGTCGGCTACGGTGGCGAAGATGAAGAGGTCGTGCCAGGCGTCGAACCGTCCACTCGATGCCGCCCGCTGGAGGTCGGAATAGGTGATGTCGCCGTTCTGGCCGGACGCCTGTGCCAGGGACTGGCGCTGGGGCCATTCCATCTCCACCGGCGGTACTGCGATGAACAGTGCACCGGGGAAATCACCCTTCGCACCAATGCCGGACTGGGTGATCGCTTCCTCGGCCGCTTCCTCGGCGAAGCGCTGCGACAATGCGGGCGCCACGAGTGGGTCGGTGTCGAGGAAATCCACCGTCCCGGCGATACGGGTGCGCAGGCCATCGGTGGAAAAACGGGCGATGCTGTGGATGCCGGACCGGCCGGCGGTGAGCGCAGCCCAATTGTCGGCCTGTCCCTGCCCGAGGGACGTGACGATGCCGAGGCCTGTCACCGCGACCAATGGCCGGCCATGGCTGTCCCGGAAGCTTCGTGAATCGCGGGGAGAGGAGTTCGTCATAGCGCCGTCTTGCTATCGTTCCGACCGAACGGCCTTGAAGATGCCCCGCCCCGAACATTCGGGCCGATCGATCACGGTTGAACCCGTCTTAGCGGAATTTCGGTGAGCTGACAGCCGTATCCCCGCGGGTCACGACATCGCGCTCAAGCGGACCAAGCCCTCACCGCGGCGATGGCCAACGGTGGTGATCGCGACCTCGCGCGCCCTGCCCTCCGAGATGAGCGCGGCGGCGAGTGCGGCCCCCAACGGCGCCGTGACTTCGAGCGAGTGGCCGGTGATGTCCCCGAGGGCCGTGACGGGCACACCAGGCGCAAGTTCGCCCAGTGCCGTGCTCTCCTCGGCTGTGATTCCCTCGACGCCGGTAGCGCCCGAAATTAGCATGTCCGGCTTGGCGCCGGCCTTTTTCCACAAGGCGGAGAGGCTGAGTTCTACGCTGCCGGTCTCGCGCCTGGGACGATCGCTCCCCACCGGAAGCAGGCGGGCAAAGATCGTCGCCTTGCGCGCGGCGGCGGTTTCGGCGGCTTCCAGCACGAGGAAGGCGGCGGTACTCCCAAGGATGAAGCCGGCCCCGCCTTCACCCTGACGCTCGAAGACCGGCCGGAAGTTGCCTTTCCGCAGATATCTGCCCAGCTCGTGGACGACCAGGACGTCGGGACGTTCCGCGCTGTAGGAACCGCCCACCAGCATCGTGTCGATCTGGCCTGAAGCGATACGGCTCTGAGCGTTGCGCAAGGCGTCGACGCCCGAAGCCTCCTCACCCATGAACGTGCGCGAGGCGCCCGTGACCCCATGGACGATGGCGATGTTGCCGGCGAGCAGGTTCGAGAGCTGTGCCAGGAAGAGGGTCGGGCGCAGGTCGTTCTGCAGGTGCTCGTTGAGATAGGCGCCCGGATCGGCCGCGTCGCGCAGGCCGGTCAGGATAGCACCGTCCACCGCCGTATCGCGCTCGCCGCCGCCGCAGGCGACGACGAGGTGCATTGCTGCCTTGAAGGCCGCGTCCTGTTTCACCCCGGCCGAGTCGAGGGCAAGCCCGGCCGCGTAGACGCCCAGGCGCTGCCACGCCTCCATCTGCCGCTGGTCCGACTTCTTGGGGATCTGTCCGTCGAGGACCAGCGCCGGGGCGGGATGGACCGGATAGGGCGCAAAGCGCTCCGTATCCGTGGCCTTTGGACTGCCCGCCGCGAAGGCTTCGAGGTGAGCGGCGATCCCCTCGCCGGCGCAGGAGACGAGGCCGATACCAGTGACGACGACGTCGCGCTGACTCATGCTGATCTTGCTCATGCCGGAACCGCCCCGCCGGGGGGCGCCCCCGATGCAATGGCGCGATCCATCAGGCCGATCCGCCGGGCGCGCTCGCGCATGGGAGCATCGAGCCCTTCGGGAAACGGCATCGTCCGGAACCGCAGCTCCGCATCGGCCAACGGCTTGCCCTCGTGGCGGATCGAGGCCTTTGTCACCGCGTAGCCGGAACCATCATGCTCCAGGCTCGCCTGCACGACGAGCGTCGCGCCGGGGCCGACGAAGGAGCGGAACCGCGCCTTGTCCACCGCCATCAGGAACGGCATCTGCACGAAATCGAGATGGGCGAGGAGCAGGTAACCGGACGCCTGCGCCATGGTCTCGGTGAGCAGCACCCCGGGCACCAGGGGATGGCCGGGAAAGTGACCCTCGAAGACCGGGCTCTCCATCGGCACGTGAGCCAGCGCCTCGATCCGGCCGGCGGCCTTGTCGAGACTCGTCACCGTGTCGATCATCTCGAAATACTCGAGGCGCATGGCGTCAAAGGCTCCGCTGGGGACTAGAGGCTCCGCTGGACACTCAAAGGCTCGGCCCGGCCGGGCTTGCCCTTCAGGCCTTGGCGGCCTTCTCGGCCACCAGCGCGTCGATGCGGGCGCAGAGGTTCTTCAGCACGAAATACTCCTCGGCCGGCACCTTGCCCTCGTTGACCTCCTGGGTCCAACGCTCCAGCGGCAGCTTGATTCCGAATGCCTTATCCACCGCGAAGGCGATGTCGAGGAAAGCGAGCGAATCGATGCCGAGATCCTCGATGGCGTGGCTCTCGGGCGAGATAGTGTCGCGCGGGATGTCGGCGGTGTCGGCGATGATGTCCGCGACGCGGTCGAACGTAGCGGTGGTCGGCTGGTCAGACATGCGTTCTCGCCGTTTTCTTCTCTATGGCGCGCCGTGGCGGATCCGGTATCGGATCCCGTGGCGGGCGCGGCCGGTCCGAGGCTGGCGCGTGATCCCGGCGCCCCCCGGGTCGCGCAGCATGCCCCCGAAGCGGCGTCGCGCCGCTTCCGATCGAAGGCGGTCCCTTACACGAGGGGGTGGTGGCGGGCAACCTTGGCAGAAGCTCAGGCCAGGCTCGCGTCTTCGTGCGGCTGCGGGCCTCGCCGGACCATTCCGCCCTGCGATGCCTTGACCTACATGCGGACGCGCGCCTGTTCGACGTGGGTCCATCCGGCTCCTTGCCCGAAATTCCTTGAGCGTGAGGCGTGCCACGGGGCGGCAGAGGTGACGAGAATGGAACAATCTATTTCTGTCGATGCCGCGGGGCCGCCGGTGGACCATCGCAGCCGCGCCCAAGGAGGCGCGCGTATCGCCCTGGTCCTGGCGCTGTCCGCCCTCGGCCTGTGGGTGCTCCACCCGTTCCTTCCGGCCCTGGCCTGGGCCGTGATCCTCGCCATCGCGCTCTGGCCGCTCTACGCGAAGGCCGAGCGGCGCTGGCCGCCCGGGGGCCACAACATCCTGCTGCCGAGCCTGTTCACCCTGGCGGTGGCGCTGGTCTTCCTGGCGCCCCTGGTGGTCCTCGGCGTCCAGGCGGCACGGGAAGCCCATGACGCGATGGCCTGGGTGAAGTCGGTGGAGCAGAGCGGGATTCCAGCCCCCGAATTCCTGTCCCATCTGCCCTACGGCGCGGCCAGGGCCGGTGCCTGGTGGAACGAGAATCTCAGCCACCCGTCCGCCGGCTCCGAGATCCTGCACAAGCTCGACAACTCGACCACGATCGGCCTGACCAAGAGCCTCGGGGCTCAAGTGGTTCGCCGGGTTGTGCTATTCGGCTTCACCCTGCTGTCGCTGTTCTTCCTGTTTCGCGACGGGCGGACTGTCATCAGGCAGTCGCTGACGGCGAGTGGCCGCCTGTTCGGCCCGCGTGGCGAGCGGGTGGCGCGCCAGATGGTGGCCTCCGTCCACGGCACCGTCGATGGGCTCGTCCTGGTCGGCCTCGGCGAAGGCGTAATCCTTGGAATCGTTTACTATTTTGCGGGCGTGCCGCATCCGGTCCTGCTCGGCGCGCTGACGGCGGTGGCGGCGATGATCCCCTTCGGGGCGCCGCTGGTCTTCGGCATCGCCGCGCTGATTCTTCTCGCCGGCGGGGCGGTGATCCCGGCGGTGGTGGTCGTGGCGGCGGGGTTCGTCGTCACCTTCGTCGCCGACCATTTCGTCCGGCCGGTGCTGATCGGCGGCACCACCCGCCTGCCCTTCCTCTGGGTGCTGCTCGGCATCCTCGGCGGGGTCGAGACGTTCGGCCTGCTCGGGCTTTTCCTCGGCCCGGCGGTGATGGCGGCGCTGGTGCTTTTGTGGCGGGAATTCACCGATGGAGACGTCGCGCAGGACGCATCCCGAGGCCCGCGCGGACCGTAATTCGAGCCGCCCGCAACCGCCATGGGACGGCCGAAACGACCGCCATGGGACGGTGTTTCGAGGAATTGCAAAGCCGGCTCAGATTCCGGCGGAATGTCCGAGCCGAAAGGCCCTCCCCTGACCGGGAAGGGCCTTCCTCGCATCGTAGGCTTACGCTGCCAGGGAGCGCAGGACGTAGGGAAGAATCCCGCCGTTGCGGAAATATTCCAGCTCGTCGAGCGTATCGATCCGACAGGTGAGCGGCACTTCCCGCTTGGTGCCGTCGGCGGAGGTGATCTCGGCGATCATGGTCTGGCGCGGCTTGATGTCGCCCGAGAGGCCGAGAAGGCTGACGGTCTCGTCACCCTTGAGGCCGAGCGATGCCCAGGACGTCTCGCCCTGGAACACCAGCGGCACGATGCCCATGCCCACGAGGTTCGAGCGGTGGATGCGCTCGAAGCTCTCCGCCACGACGGCGCGGACGCCGAGGAGCTTGGTGCCCTTGGCCGCCCAATCGCGCGACGAGCCGGTGCCGTATTCCTTGCCGGCGAAGACCACGAGCGGCGTGCCCGATTCGGCGTATTTCTGGGCGGCGTCGTAGATGTACATCCGCTCGCCCGAGGGCTGGAACAGGGTCCAGCCGCCCTCGACCACGTTGCCGTTCTCGTCCCGAACCATCTGGTTCTTGATGCGGATGTTGGCGAAGGTGCCGCGCATCATGACCTGATGGTTGCCGCGGCGGGTGCCGTACTGGTTGAAGTCCTGCACCCGGACCTGATGCTCCTGCAGGTAGGTGCCGGCCGGCGAGGCCGCCCGGATGTTGCCCGCCGGAGAGATGTGGTCGGTGGTGATGGAATCCTGAAACAGTCCGAGGATGCGGGCCTCGACGATGTCGGTGATCGGCGCCGGCGTCTTGGTCATGCCCTCGAAATAGGGCGGGTTCTGCACGTAGGTGGAGGTCGAATCCCACTTGAAGGTCTCGGCCTCGGTGACCTCCACGGCCTTCCAGTAATGGTCGCCGCTGAACACGTCGGCGTAGCGCGACTTGAACAGGGTCGAGGTGATGTTGGCCTCGATGAACTCGGCGACCTCCGCCGTGGAGGGCCAGATGTCGGCGAGATAGACCGGCTGACCGTCTGAGCCGATACCCAGCGGCTCGGTGGTGATGTCGATCTGCATCGAGCCGGCGAGCGCGTAGGCGACGACCAGCGGCGGCGAGGCCAGGTAGTTGGCGCGCACGTCGGGGTTCACGCGGCCTTCGAAATTGCGGTTGCCGGACAGCACGGCCGCCGCGACCACGTCGTTGTCGTTGATCGCCTTCGAGATCGGCGCCGGCAGCGGGCCGGAATTGCCGATGCAGGTGGTGCAGCCGAAGCCGACGAGGTTGAAGCCGAGGGCGTCGAGGGGAGCCTGCAGGCCCGCGCTCTCCAGATACTCGGCGACCACCTGCGAGCCCGGCGCCAGGGAGGTCTTCACCCAGGGCTTTGAACGCAGGCCCTTGGCGACGGCGTTTCGGGCGAGCAGCCCCGCGCCGATCATGACGCTCGGGTTCGAGGTGTTGGTGCAGCTCGTGATCGCCGCGATCACCACGTCACCGTGGCCGATGTCGTAATTCGCCCCCTCGACAGGGTAGCGCTTGGCGATGTCGGCGGCCTTCTTGAACTCGGTCTCCATGGACTGGGCGAAGCCCGGCTTGGCGCCGTCCAGCAGCACCCGGTCCTGCGGTCGCTTGGGGCCGGCCAGCGACGGGCGCACGTCACCCATGTCGAGGGCGAGGGAATCGGTGAAGACGGGGTCCGGGGTCTGCGCGTCGCGCCACATGCCCTGGGCCTTGGCATAGGCCTCCACCAGCGCGATCCGGTCGTCGGCGCGGCCGGTCACCTTGAGGAAGTCGATGGTCTTCTGGTCGATGGGGAAGAAGCCGCAGGTGGCGCCGTATTCGGGGGCCATGTTGGAGATCGTGGCGCGGTCGGCCACCGCCATGTCGTCGAGGCCGGGGCCGTAGAATTCCACGAACTTGCCGACCACGCCCTTCTTGCGCAGCATCTGGGTCACGGTGAGCACGAGATCGGTGGCGGTGGTGCCCTCGGGCAGCTTGCCCGACAGTTTGAAGCCGACGACTTCCGGGATCAGCATGGAGAGCGGCTGGCCGAGCATGGCAGCTTCGGCCTCGATGCCACCCACGCCCCAGCCGAGCACGGCCAGACCGTTGACCATGGTGGTGTGCGAATCGGTGCCGACGAGGCTGTCGGGATAGGCGAGCTCGGTACCGTCTTCGGTCTTGGTCCACACCGTCTGCGACAGGAACTCGAGGTTCACCTGGTGGCAGATGCCGGTGCCGGGGGGGACGACGGAGAAGTTGTCGAAGGCCGACTGGCCCCATTTCAGGAAGGTGTAGCGCTCGCCGTTGCGCTCGTATTCCAGCGCCACGTTGTCGGCCAGGGCCTTCGGGGTGCCGAACTCGTCGACGATGACCGAGTGGTCGATGACGAGGTCGACGGGCACCAGCGGGTTAATCTTCTGGGGATCGCCGCCCAGCGCCACCATGGCGTCGCGCATGGCCGCGAGATCCACCACGGCGGGCACACCGGTGAAATCCTGCATCAGCACGCGGGAGGGACGGAAGGCGATCTCGGTCTCGACCTTGCCGAGGTTGCCGAGCCACGCGACGGTGGCGGAGATGTCGTCCTTCTTCACCGAGCGGTCGTCCTCGAACCGCAGGAGGTTCTCGAGGATGACCTTCATCGAGAAGGGCAAAGCCGTCGCATCGGCGAGGCCGGCCTGCTCGGCATGGGGGATGGAGTAGTAGGTGTAGGATTTGTCGCCGACGGTGAGGGTCTGGCGGGAGTGAAAGCTGTCGAGTGATGCCACGGCTTGTTTCTTCCTCACGAGCGGTTGTCGAACACGCGCAGGCATGACCCGCGCCACGAAGTCGTGTTCGGCTGGAGCGCTTCTAAAAAAAAAAGCGCGCGCCGCTCCGGGGGTGCCCGGACAGGATGTTGCGCGACGAGCGATTTGGACGCTCGGGACTCGCGCGGCGCAGCCTGGGCCCCGTATAGAACACTTCGAAACTGGCCGCTACGCCCTGCCGTGACACGAGCGCGGGAGTGTCGGGAGAACGTGGACGCGCCTCGGTGCGCGAGCTATGCAGGCGGCCATGCCAAAGCATTCCATGATCGCCTTTCGCCTGCCCCCGGAGATCGAAGCGCATATGGATGCGCATGGTCGGCGGACAGGCCAAGGCGCGCGTGAAGTCGCCCGCGACGCGATCCTGGATTACCTTGAGGATCGTGCGGACGTTCAAATCGCCGAGCGGCGGCTTGCCGACCTGAAGGCGGGGAAGAGCGACTCCGTTCCCATCTCGGAACTCCTCGCTCGGTATGCATTGTGATCGCGGCCATCACGCACGATCCCCTTACCCTTGCGATGCAGGGATTTGCCCCATCCACGAAACTGGCAACGAGTGAGGACGCTCACGTCGGTATGAGGCGCGACAGGCGCCCACTTCCGGCTACGGCATTCACACCTCTCGCGGGGGGCTCGGGTCCCCTCACCTGGAAGGAGAGGGACAGGGTGAGGTGTGTGACCACTCCGGAGATGAACCACACCTCACCCCAGCCCTCTCCTTCCAGGAGAGGGAGTTCCGCTGCGCCTCATGCCAACCCTCTTGGATCGAGGGAACGGCTGTCGAGCAGATGTGTGAATCCAGTAGCCTTCCAGGAGAGGAGGCCCGCGCCGCCAGCGCGAGACGTGAAGGTCGCAGATCCCATGAGCAGTTGGAGGCGTGCCGTCGCCGTCGGCCGGCAGGGCGCGCCGTGCGGCTGACCGCCACGAACCTCGCCGCCCGCCGCTCCGGTCGCCGCATCTTCTCGGGTCTGTCCTTCGCGCTCGGCCCCGGCGAGGCCTTGATGGTGACGGGGCGCAACGGCGCGGGAAAATCCACCCTGCTCAGCCTGCTCGCCGGCCGGTTGAAGCCGGATGCCGGCACCATCGCGGTCGCCGATGTGGGCGAGGCGACGCTGGCCGAATGCCTTCACGTGGTCGGCCATCGCGACGGGTTGAAGAGCCCGCTGACGGCGGAGGAGAACCTCACCTTCGCCCGCGACCTCCTCGGCTCGCCCACCGCGAGCCCGGCCGAAGCGCTGAACGAACTCGGCCTCGGCCATGCCCTGCGGCTGCCGGTGGCCTACCTCTCCGCCGGCCAGCGCCGCCGCGTCGCCCTCGCCCGGCTTCTCGTCTGCCGGCGTCCGCTCTGGCTGCTCGACGAGCCGACCGCGGCCCTCGACACCGCCTCTCAGGCCGTGCTCGCCGGATTGATGGCGCGCCACCGGGCCGAGGGCGGCCTCATCGTGGCGGCCACCCACCAGTCCCTCGGCCTGGAGGATGCCCGCGAATTGCGCATCGACGAGGCGTTGAAGCCCGCACCCGCCTCGGCCGGCGCGAATGCGGCCGATTCGGAGGTGTGGTGGTGATCGGCGTGATGCGCGCCCTCATCGCCCGCGACCTGCAGCTCGCGGCCCGTGTCGGCGGCTCTGGCGCCCTGTCGCTGGTGTTCTTCCTGATGATCGTCGCCCTGGTGCCCTTCGCGCTCGGACCCGACCTCAACCTGCTCTCGCGGATCGGTCCGGCCATACTCTGGCTCGCGGCGGTGCTCGCCACCCTGATCGGCCTCGACCGCCTGTTCCAGGCCGACGAGGAGGACGGCTCCCTCGACCTGATGACCGGTGCTCCCGCGCCGATGGAGATGGTGGTGCTCGCCAAGGTGATCGCCCATTGGCTCACCACCGGCCTGCCGCTGGCACTGGCCTCGCCGCTCTTCGGGCTGCTCGTCGCCCTCGACGGCACCGCCATGGGCGCCACCGCCCTCACCCTGCTGGTGGGCACGCCGGCCCTGACCTTCATCGGCGCGGTCGGTGCGGCGCTCACCGCATCGATCCGCCGGGGCGGCCTGATCCTCGCCGTCCTGGTGTTGCCGCTGATGATCCCGACGCTGATCTTCGGCGTCTCGGCGACCGAGGCGGCCTCCGGCGGCACGGTGCCCTTCACGACGCCCCTGCTGATCCTGTCGGCCCTCAGCCTGATCGCGGCGGTGATCGGGACCTTCGCGGCGGCCGCGGCCCTGCGCTGGTCGGAATGATCAACGCCCCTCGGCGACGGGGACGATGATTTCGTTGCGCCGCAGGAAAGGGATCGCGAAGGGCGGATCGTAGCTCAGCACGCTCGACGGACCCGTCGTCTCGCGGGCCATCTTCGCCAGGACCTGCCGGAGAACCGCCTCGCGTTTTTCGCGAGCCCTGGCGTCGAGAGTGCCGGAGAAGCGGAGCGCCGCGTAGGTCGCGGCGGGCAGCCGGGCGATGCGGACCTTCGGATCGGTGGGAACCGGCGGACCTGCCTTCGCGATGGCGGCGGGCAGGAAGAAGCGCATGACGCGCAGATCGCCGCCCTGCTCCACCGGCACGGTCATGGCAATCAGGGTGCCCTGTTCCACCGGCACCGTCATCGCGATGCGGTCGTCTCCCCCATTGGCGCCGGTGATGTACCGGAACAGCCGCCGAAACGCTTCCTTATCGCCCGGTCCCGCCATGTCGGTCTCGACCGCGACACGCGGTTCGTAGCGGCGGATTTCGACGTTGCGGGGCAGTTGCTCGACCACCTCGTAGCGCGGCTGCTCGTAGGTGGCACGGATGCCGACCACGGACAGGACCGATTCCGCGAAGGTCAGGGCGTAGTAGAGGGCTTTGTCGAGCATGGCGCGGCGTCAACGCCCCATCGGCGCCCCTGTTTCCAGGCTCGCCGCCAGTCGCCGCCATTCCGTCGGCGGCGGGCCGGTCCAGCCACGGAACGCGCGGGTGAAATGGGCGGCATCGGAATAGCCGAGATCGAGGCCGGCCGGACGGTAAAGACGTGAGGACGTGCGCGAAGAAATGATCGACGCGGCCGGACTGCGCGTAACGCCCGCATTGATGCTGCACCGCACCTTGGGCTAGGTCCACGGACCATGTGGACACGTCTTGCCCATCCCGGTCACTTCCTGCGCTGGACCGGCCCCGTGATGCCCTGGCTCGCAGGGCTGTCGGCCGTGCTGCTCGCAATCGGCCTGTATCTCACCTGGTTCGTGGTTCCGCCCGACTACCAGCAGGGCGAGACCGTGCGGATCATGTACATCCACGTGCCGGCGGCCTGGCTCGGCGTGTTCTTCTACGGGTCGATGGCGCTCTCCGCCATCGGCACCCTGGTCTGGCGCCACCCCCTCGCGGACGTGGCGCAGCGCGCCGCCGCGCCGATCGGGGCGGCCTTCACCCTGATCTGCCTCGTCACCGGCTCGCTCTGGGGCAAGCCGATGTGGGGCACCTACTGGGTCTGGGACGCGCGGCTGACCTCGATGCTGATCCTGTTCCTGATCTATTGCGGCATCATCGCCCTGTGGCGCACCATCGAGGATCCGAACCGGGCCGCGCGCGCCATCGCGATCCTGACCCTGGTGGGGGCCGTGAACCTGCCGATCATCAAGTTCTCGGTGAACTGGTGGTCGACGCTGCATCAGCCGGCCTCGATCATGCGGATGGGCGGCTCCAGCATCGATCCCTCGATGCTCTACCCCCTGCTCGAGATGATCCTCGCCTTCACCCTGCTGGGGATCACGCTGCATCTCTACGCCATGCGCACGGAGATCCTGCGCCGCCGCGTCAGGGCGCTCACCATTCGCGAGGCCGAGCGTCTCGATGCCGATCCGCGTCCGGCCCGGCCCCTCGGCCAGGCGATCCGGGGAGTCTGACCGATGGCTTCCCTCGGGCCGCATGCCGGCTTCATCCTCGGCGCCTACGCCTTCACCGCCCTCGTCATCGGCGCCCTGATCTGGCGCTCGCTCAGCGATCACCGGGCGCAGAAACAGGCGCTCGCGGCCCTCCAGGGCGATGCGGGAGAGCGGGCGTGAGCGCCGCATCCTCGTCCGCGCCGGTGCGCCGGTCGCTCCTCGTCATCGCGCCGCTGGTGATCTTCGCCGCGCTGGCCCTGGTGTTCTTCATCCGCCTTCGGTCCGGCGCCGACCCGGCCGCGATTCCCTCGGCGCTGATCGGGCGTCCGGTCCCGGCCTTCGCCCTGGGACCATTGCCCAACCTCGTCGGCGGCGAAGGCCAGGCCATTCCCGGCCTGTCGAGCGCCGACCTCAAGGGCCGCGTGACGGTGGTCAATTTCTGGGCCTCGTGGTGCGCCCCATGCCAGATCGAGCATCCGCAACTGATGCGGCTGGCGCGAGAGCCGGGCGTGAACCTCGTCGGCATCGACTACAAGGACGCGCCGGAGAACGGCCGCCGCTTCCTGTCGCGCAGCGGCGTTCCGTTCCAGGCGGTGGGGATGGATTCCACGGGCCGCACCGGCATCGATTTCGGCGTCTACGGCGTGCCGGAGACCTTCATCATCGGCCCCGACGGCGTGATCCGCGACAAGCTCGTGGGGATCGTCACGGCGGAGAACTATGCGGCGGTGCTGCAGAAGATCCGGGCGGCGGAGACGCTGACGGTCGCGAAGCCCTGATTCGCCGACGCGCCTGACTAGACGTCGGGCTTCGCCTCGGCCTTGCGGTCGTAGCGCATGAGGAGCGGGGTCTGCGACAGGGCGAACAGGATGGTCAGGGGCATGATGCCGACCACCTTGAAATTGGCCCAGAACGCGTAGGTCTGCGTCCGCCAGACCACCTCGTTGATGGCGGCGAGCGCCAGGAAGAACAATCCCCAGCGGAAGGTGAGCTTGCGCCAGCCCTCCTCCGTCAGGTCGAAGACCGAGTCGAGCACCACCGACAGCAGGGACTTCCCGAACAGCAGGCCGCCGAGGAGGATGGCGCCGAACAGGGCGTTCACGATCGTCGGCTTGATCACGAAGAACGTCTTGTCGTGCAGCGCCAGCGCCATGCCGCCGAAGACGAGCACGACGATGCCGGAGACCAGCGGCATGATCGGCAGCCGTCGCAGCAGCGCGAAGTGGATGGCCAGGGCCACCACCGTCGCCACCACGAACACCCCGATGGCCATGAAGGTGCTGCTGTCCTCGCTCAGGCCGAACCGCGTGCCGAACGAGTTCAGCAGGAAGAACAGCACCAGCGGCCCCATTTCCAGGGCGAGCTTCGGCACCGGATCGAGATGGCGGCGCGGCGGCACGGATTCGATGGGCAGGGTCATATCGTGAGCGGCTCGTGGTTCGGCACGCCCGGACGCAGAGCGGCGCCGGGCGGGACGCCGGATGTAGGACAGTCGCCCCGGCTTTCCTAGCGCGAGCCCTTTTCGCGCAGGTCGCCGGAGCGCCCGTCCATGAATCTAGTCCTTGTCCAACCCCGCGATGGCCCGTGCGAAATCCCGCGCGGCGAAGGGTTCGAGATCCTCGACGCCTTCTCCGACGCCGATGAAATGCACCGGCAGGCCGAACTTCGCGGCCAGCGCCACGAGGATGCCGCCCCGCGCGGTGCCGTCGAGCTTGGTCATGACGAGGCCGGTGACGTTGGCCGCCTTCGAGAACAGCTCGACCTGGCTCAGCGCGTTCTGGCCCACGGTGGCGTCGAGGACGAGGAGGACGGCATGGGGCGCCTCGGCGTCGATCTTGCGGATGACGCGCAGGATCTTCTCCAGCTCCGCCATCAGCCCGGTCTTGTTCTGGAGCCGGCCGGCCGTATCGATCAGGAGCACGTCGGTGCCCTCGGTTCTGGCCCGCTGGAAGGCCTCGAAGGCGAGGCCGGCGGCATCCGCTCCTTGCGCGCCCGCCACCACCGGAACCCCGGTGCGCGTGCCCCAGACCTTGAGCTGCTCGATGGCCGCGGCGCGGAACGTGTCGCCCGCCGCGAGCATCAGGCTGTGCCCCTCCCCCTTCAGCTTCAGGGCGAGCTTGCCGATGGTGGTGGTCTTGCCCGCCCCGTTGACGCCGATCATCAGGATCACGAACGGCTTCTTCGTCGTGTCGATGCTGAGGGGAATGGCGACGGGTGTCAGCGCCCGCTCCACCTCGGCCGCCAGGATGGCCCGGACGTCGTCGGGGGAGATGCCCTTCTCGTAGCGGCCCTTGCCCACGGCCTCCGAGATCCGCATGGCGGTGTCGATGCCGAAATCGGCCTGGATCAGGGCGTCCTCCAGCTCCTCCAGCGTGTCCGCGTCGAGCTTGCGCTTGGTGAAGAGGCCGGTCACCCGCTCGGACAAAGCCGACGAGGTGCGCTTCATGCCCCCGGTGAGGCGGCTCCACCAGCCGCGCTTCTCGGAGGCCGGTTCGGCTTCGGAGACCGGCTCGGGCGTGGGGGCGGGCTTTGGTGCGAAGGCGACCGTCGTGGTGTCGGCCTTCTCCGCTCCGCGCGCGGGATCGTCTCCCGCGGTGCCTGCCGGCGGGCGCTCGTCGGCGCCCGCGATGGGCTGCAGGTCCGCCCCCTCGATCTCGTCGGCGATCGTGTTCTTGTCCGGGTCGGCGGGCGCGGGCTCGCTGGGGGGCAGCGGGATCGCCGAGATGTCGTCCGCACCCGTGGCGAAGTCGGGCTGGCCTTCCGATGCCGAGGCGGGGGACGCGATGGGAGGCGATGCCGGCTCGATCGGCGTTTCGGGTTTCGGCTCGGGTTTCGGCTCGGGCTTGGGCTCGGACTTGGACTCGGATTTGGGATCGGGCGGCTGGACCGGCACCGGCTCGGGCGGCCAGGCCTCCTCCTTCTTCCCGAACATCCGCCGCAGCAACCAGCCCGGCCTCTTGTCTTCGCTCATTCCCACTTGCTCCCTCGACCCCGCATGAGTAGCGCAGGGCGATGCCGTCAGCCGATGCCCCAGTGGAACACCGCATAACAGACATAGGCGCGCGCCTCCTCTACCGCGATGCCCTTGTCCTCGTCATCGACAAGCCGGCTGGCTTGCCCGTCCATCCCGGCCCCAAGGGCGGGGAGACCCTGACCGATCATCTCGATGCCCTGCGCTTCGGCCTGCCGCGTCGTCCGGAGGCCGCTCATCGGCTCGACCGCGACACGTCCGGCTGCCTGGCTCTCGGCCGTCACGCCAAGGCTCTCGCTCGCCTCAACAAGCTGTTCGCCGCGAGCGGCACGGTGGGGAAGACCTACTGGGCCATCGTGGAGGGCGATCCCTCGGAAGACGAGGGCCGCATCGACCTGCCCCTCGCCCGCCGCTCGGACGACCCGCGCTCGTGGTGGATGAAGACGGACCCCGCCGGTGACCCGTCGCTGACCACATGGCGCGTTCTCGGCCGCTCGCCGGACCGGAGCCTCGCCTGGCTCGCCCTCAGCCCGGTCACCGGCCGCACGCATCAGCTGCGCGTCCATTGCGCCGCCATGGGCTGGCCCATCCTCGGGGACACGATCTACGGCACCGCCCCTCGCTCGGGCGGGCCGGGGCTCCAGCTCCACGCCCGCGCGCTGACCCTGCCGCTCTACCCCAAGAAGCCGCCGATCGTGGTCGAGGCGCCTGCGCCGGGGCATATGCGGGAGCGGATGGAGATGTGTGGGTACGAGGCCGACGAGTAAGGCGCGAGTCCCTCCTCCCCCTTGTGGGGAGGAGTTGGAGGTGGGGGTGGTTGGGTGACCCTCAGCTTGCGGAGGCAAGCGGAACCACCCCCACTCCTAACCTCTCCCCACAAGGGGGAGAGGGACGCGCTCTGCCGACAAGTGCGGATGTGTGAAGCCGGTAGAGCCGTTGCGCTCGGATCACTCTGCCGCGATCAGCACCCGGCCGTCATGTCCGGCGATCGTCACGTCGCGGAGCTCGCCCGGAGGCGTGTCGGCTGCTAGCCGCACCGGCGTGAACCCTTCCGTGCGTCCCATCCCGCCGCGCTCGGTGAGCACGCGGTGGGTCCGGCCGACCTCTCCCGCGAGATGCGCCGTCAAGGCTGCCGCTCCCGCGTCACGAAGGCGGGCGGCGCGCTCGCGGATCACGTCTCCGGCGACGGGAGGCATGCGCGCGGCCGGCGTGTCGGGGCGCGGTGAATAGGGAAACACGTGGAGATGCGTCAGCCCGCATTCGGCCACGAGATCGAGGGAGCGGGTGAATTGCGCCTCGGTCTCGGTGGGAAAGCCGGCGATGAGGTCGGCCCCGAAGACGGCGCCCGAGCGAAGACGGCGCACGGCCTCGCAGAACCGGATCGCGTCGTCGCGGCCGTGCCGGCGCTTCATGCGCTTGAGGATCAGGTCGTCGCCGGCCTGCAGCGAGAGGTGGAAATGCGGCATCAGCCGGTTCTCGCCGGCAATCGCCTCCCAGAGAGCCGCGTCGGCCTCGATGGAATCGATGGAGGACAGGCGCAGGCGCGCGAGATCCGGCACGTGGCGCAGGATCGCCTGGACCAATCGGCCGAGGCTCGACGGCTCCGAACAATCCCGGCCGTAGGCGGTGAGGTCGACCCCGGTGAGCACGACCTCGCGCCCGCCATGGTCGACGATTCGGCGGACCTGATCGACCGCGTCCGCCAGCGTGACGGAGCGGGAATTCCCCCGGCCGAAGGGGATGATGCAGAAGGTGCAGCGATGATCGCAGCCGTTCTGGACCGGAACGAAGGCGCGGGTATGCCCGGCCACAGAGGCGATCCGCGTCGGAGCGGCGTCGCGCGCGGCCATGATGTCGTCGATGGCGAGGCGCGGTCTGACATGCGTTGCGGGCAGCCAGGTCTCGGCCCTGGTCTTGGCGTCGTTGCCGACGATCCGCGCCACTTCCGGCATCGCCGAATAGGCGTCCGTCTCCACCTGAGCGCCGCAGCCGGTGACGACGATCTCGGCCCCCGGCCGCTCACGGGCGAGCTTGCGGATCGCCTTGCGGGCCTGGCGCCCGGCCTCCGCCGTGACGGCGCAGGTATTGACGAGGACGAGGTCGCCGCCCGTCCCCGCCGCCTCGGCGTGGCGGCGCATCACCTCGGATTCCACCGTGTTGAGGCGGCAGCCGAAGGTCAGGGTCTCCACCGCCACTCAGTCCACCCGCGCGAAGAGCTCGGGGGACAGGAACCCCTCCCATTCGAGGGCCACGGGGCCGGTCATCAGCACGTGGTCGTCGGCGCGCCACTCGATGACGAGGTCGCCGCCGGGGAGGCTCACCGTGGCGTGGCGGCCGAGCATGCGCAGGCGCGAGGCCGCCACCAGCGTGGCGCAGGCGGCGGTGCCACAGGCCAGCGTCAACCCGGCGCCGCGCTCCCAGACCCGGAGCTTGATCGTCTCCGGTCCCGTCACCTGCGCCAGGGAGATGTTGGCGCGCTCGGGAAAGATCGGGTGGTTCTCCAGCATCGGGCCGAAGCGGCCGAGGTCGTAGCCGTCGGGATCGCTTTCGATGAAGAACACCGCATGGGGGTTGCCCATGTTCACCGCCCCCGGCGAATGCAGGACGGGCGCGTCGATGGGACCGATCTGCAGTTCGATCCGCCGCGTGTCGGGGAACGGCTCGGCCAGCGGGATCTCGTCCCACTTCAGGCGGGGGCGGCCCATGTCGACGGTGAAGGAGGCCTGCGCCTCGCGCTTCACGCCGACGAGCCCGGCCTTGGTCTCCAGGGTGAGGCGGCCGCTCTCGGCGGGGCGCGCCATGGCGGGGTCGTCCAGCATGGCGAAGGCGACGCAACGGGTGCCGTTGCCGCAGGCGCCGGATTCCGACCCGTCGGTATTGTAGATCCGCAGATAAGCATCCGTGCCGGGCTTGCGCGGATCGTGGATGACCATGAGCTGGTCGAAGCCGGAGCGCGGGTGGCCGGCGATGGCGCGGGCCTCCTCGGCGCGCACGACCAGCTCCGTGCCGCGCAGGTCCAGCACCACGATGGCGTTGCCCGCCCCGTGCATCTTCAGGAACCGACGGTTCTCGAGCCTCGTCATGAGCGTCTTTGGTTTCGTTGTCCGAACGGGGCATCCCGCATGCGCGGCCCCCGCATATAGGACAAAGCGCCGGGCCGCGCACGCGGGGTCCGCTCGGGGGAGCGTTGCACAAGGGACGCGCCCGTCACGTTCCTGCGCCCGATGCGGGTTGGTGCCTCGCAGGAGGGCGGCTTCCTCCCTATTTTAGGGCTTCGCGATTCAGCCGTACGATTCGTCGCGGCGTGCGATCTCCGGAGCGTTGCCTTGACCCGTCATCGTCTATTGCCGCTCGTCAGCCTCGCCGCCGCTTTGGCCGTCTCCTCCGCGCTCGCGCAGCAGCCGGCCTCGCCCGCGACCTCCTCTCCGCTGCCGACCACGACGGCGCCCGATCCGGTCAATCCCGACGCGCCGTCCCGTCCGGTGCCGACCCAGGCCCTCCCCGCCGCGCCGGCACTCACGCCGGGTCCCTCGCGCCCGACCCTGGTGGAGACCCCCGGCGACGCCAACGACGTGGACGAGGTCTCCCTGCCGCCCAAACCCGCCGCGATCCTGGCGGGGCGGGCGAGCTGGGAGGAGGCGGTGCCGGCCCTGAAGGCGGCCTTCGTGAAGATCGAGGAGGCGCTGGCCAAGGACGGGATCACCCCCGCCGGCCGGCCGCTCGCGGTCTTCGCCAAGACCGACGATGACGGGTTCCAGTTCGAGGCGATGATCCCCATCGCCTCGATGCCGAACCCGAAGCCCGCCGAGACCGGCGGCCTCCGCTTCGGCACGACCCCCAGCGGCAAGGCCCTGCGCTTCCCGCACAAGGGCTCCTACGACGAGATCGACGGCACCTACGAGACCCTCACCGCCTATCTCGACGCCAAGGACGTGGTGGTCCAGGACCGGTTCATCGAGGAATACGTCACCGACCTGAACGACAAGGCGGACGAGAAGCTCGACGTGAACATCTACGCCCTGCCGAAATAGGCGGATCGCCGCTCAGGCCGGCGGTGAGGCTTCCACGATCGCGCCGTTGTTCAGGTGGATCACCCGGTCGGCCGCATCGAAGTAGCGGTCGTCGTGGCTGATGACGATCAGGGTCCGGCCCTCACGCTTCAGGTCCGGCAGGAGCCGTGTGTAGAACAGGCGGCGGAAGGTGGGGTCCTGCTCCGCCGCCCACTCGTCGAGGACGAGGACCGGCCGTCCTTCGAGATTGGCCTGGACCAGGGCGAGGCGCTTCCTCTGCCCGGCCGAGAGATCGACGGTGGAGAAGGCCCCGTCCCGGATCGTCACCTTGTGGGCAAGATCGAGGGTCTCGAGATAGGCATCCGCCGCCGCCGGATCCGCCCCGGCGGGCAGGACGAGATCGTCGAACAGGTAATAGTCGAAGAACACCGCCGAGAAATGCTGGCGGTAGGCGTCCCGCGTCTCGTCCGTCACCGGCGCTCCGTCGAGGAACAGGGTGCCGGTCTGTGGCGGATACAGGCCGAGGATCAGCTTGATGAGGGTGGTCTTGCCCGAGCCGTTCTCGCCGACGATGAACAGGATCTCCCCCCGCCGTACGGTGAGGTCGATGGGGCCGAGGGTGAAGCCCGGCTTGCCCTCGGCGGCCGGGAAAGCGTGACTGACGCCGCGAAGCGCGATGTCACTGATCGCATGGGGCGTCCGTGCTTCCACCGATGCGAGCAGGTTCGGCTCCGAGACGGTGCGTCCGGCCGAGAATTCGGCGATGCGCTGGTAGGCTATCCGCGCCCGGCCGATCTCGGGCAGGATGGCGAGGATGTAGGTGACCGGCAGCTCGATATAGAGCAGCACCAGGACAAAGCCGGAGAGGACGGCGTTGTCGATCCCGAATGTCGCCTTGCAGGTCACGATGGCCGCGATCGTGGCGAACAGGGCCAGCTTCTTAGTCAGGTAGGAGAATTCGACGAGCGTGTTGGTCCTGAACCCGTTGCGGCGGAGCTCCTCGATGGAGGAGGCAAGGGCCCCGTCCCTCAGCCGCATCCGGCGCTCCCGGTTGAGCCGCAATTCCCTGCTGCCGTCGGTCAGGCTCTGGAAATGCTTCTGCATCGTGTCCGCCAGGGCGCGGCGCGTGCGGTAGCCGACCATGGCCCGGCGGCGCAGGATGTTCTCCACATAGCTGCCGAGGCCGAAGATCAGCAGGGTGATGGCGAAGAGCGGGGCTGACAGGGTGAGCATATAGACGAGGCAGCCGGCGGTGACGCCGCTATGGATGATCAGTCCCGACAGCATCGAGACCGTCGTCGACAGCGTGGCGGCATCGGTGTTGAGCGAAGCGAGGACCTTGTGGCGGCCGATCTGCTCGATGCGGTCGATGGGCGCCGTGAGGATCATGTCGGCGAGATCGCGGCTGAGGCCGGCGCTGATGCGCCCGCTCGCCAGGGCGCTGCCGAGCCCGGACAGGAGGGACCCGCCCACGCCGAGGAGGACGAGGCCGAGGAAGACGGGAATGAAAGTCTCGGAAAGACCGCCTTCCGCATGGATGGCCGTGTTGACCTTGGCCAGCACCGTCGCCGTGGCGAGGCCGCTCAAGGCGCCGATCGCCGAGGAGGCGGCCACGAGCGGCCAGATCGGGCGCAGCAGGCGCATCGCGTCCTTGCCGAGCCCGCTCAGACGATTGTCCGGTCCCGCCATTCATCCCTCCGGCTCGGCCCTGTCGCTGGCCGCTGGGCAGGCGGATACGTCAGGAACGGGATGCGCCGAAATTCGAAACACGCAGGGCGTGTCTGCGGCGAGGCCGGCTTGTCGTCGCGGTGAGGATGTGGAGAATGATCAAAGCGCCGCTTCGCGCCGGACTCAGAGTCGATCACCCGCCAGACACGATCATCCGAGCCGACCTCCTCATCCTGAGGTGCCGGAGCGTAGCGGAGGCCTCGAAGGAGCCCTCCAGTTCGCTCGGTTAGTTCTGGAGGCCTCCTTCGAGGCCGCTCCGCGGCACCTCAGGATGAGGTCAAGCCTTGGACGGACATCTTAAACAGTCGCTCAGAGCAGGCTGAGCTGCTCCGAGACACGAGAGGTCGCCCCGCGCTCCAGGGCGAGCAGCCACTTCTTCGTATCGAGGCCGCCGGCGAACCCCGTGAGGCTGCCCGCCGCGCCGATGACGCGATGGCAGGGAACCACGATGGGCAGGGGGTTGGCACCGTTGGCGGCACCCACGGCCCGGCTGGCGCTCGGACGGCCGATCCGCCTGGCCAGCGCGCCGTAACTGATCGTCTCCCCCGGCGGGATGCAGGTGAGTTCCTCCCACACGGCGCGCTGGAACGGCGTGCCGCGCGGATCGAGGTCGAGGTCGAACCGGGTGAGTCGGCCTTCGAAATAGGCGCTCAATTGCCGCCGGGCCTCGGCGAAGGCCGCGTCGTCCCGGTGCCAGTCCGCCCGGGGTGTCACCGCGCCCTTGCCGGTGGGAAAACCGATGCAACGCAGGCGCTCGTCCGCTCCCGCGAGAAGCAGCGCGCCGATGGGCGTGTCGAGGAACGTGTAGCGGGTGTCGGGCATGGCGGATCGTCTCGGGCCGGTGGGTGCGCGCCTCGGGAGACCGCCCCCGCAGGTGTCCGCCATCCTACACGGAGGGAAGCGGCCCTCCTCCCCAGCGGATCTCGGGCCTGCCCGAGATCCGTCGAGCTTGTGGGGAGGAGTTGGAGGTGGGGGTGGTTGGGTGACCCTCAGCTTGCGGAGGCCGGCGGAGCCACCCCCACTCCTAACCTCTCCCCACAAGGGGGAGAGGGACGCGCTCTGCCTGCACGAGCAGATGGGTGAAACCAGTAGGCTAGGAGGTGGAAGACCCGCCCTACTCCGCCGCCTCGCTATAGGCGTCCACCGGTGGGCAGGAGCAGACGAGGTTGCGGTCGCCATAGGCGTTGTCGACGCGGTTGATCGGCGGCCAGTACTTGTCCATCCGCAGGCTCCCCGACGGGAAGCACGCCGCCTCGCGGGAATAGGGCCGCTCCCACGGGCCGATCAGGTCCGCCACCGTGTGCGGCGCGTGTTTCAGCGGGTTGTTTGCCTTGTCCATCCGCCCCTCCTCGATGGCACGGATCTCTTCCCGGATCGCCAGCATGGCGTCGCAGAACCGGTCGATCTCGCCCTTGGTCTCGGATTCGGTCGGTTCGATCATCAGGGTGCCGGCCACCGGCCAGCTCATGGTCGGCGGGTGGAAGCCGCAATCGATCAGGCGCTTGGCGATGTCCTCGACGCCGATCCCGGCCGATTTCTGGAACGGCCGCACGTCGATGATGCATTCATGCGCCACGCGGCCCTGCGCCCCGGCATAGAGCACCGGGTAGGCACCCTTCAGGCGGCTCGCGATGTAATTGGCGTTGAGGATCGCCACGCGGGTGGCCTGGGTGAGGCCGCGCCCGCCCATGAGCAGGCAGTAGCTCCACGAGATCGGCAGGATCGAGGCCGAGCCGTAGGGGGCGGCAGAGACCGCACCCTCCTCACCGCTGCGCGGGTCGGAGGGCAGGAACGGGATGAGATGCGCCTTGACGCCGATCGGCCCCATGCCGGGGCCGCCGCCGCCATGGGGGATGCAGAAGGTCTTGTGCAGGTTGAGGTGGCTGACATCGGCGCCGATATCGCCGGGGCGCGCGAGGCCCACCATGGCGTTGAGGTTGGCCCCGTCGAGATAGACCTGGCCGCCATGGGCATGGACGATGTCGCAGATCTCGCGGACCCGAACCTCGAACACCCCATGGGTCGACGGATAGGTGATCATGCAGGCCGCGAGGTTTTCGCCGTGCAACTCGGCCTTCCGCGAAAAGTCCTCCACGTCGATGTTGCCGTGCTGGTCGGCGCCGACCACCACGACGCTCATGCCGCACATCTGCGCCGAGGCCGGGTTGGTGCCGTGCGCCGAGGAGGGGATGAGGCAGACCTTGCGGTGCCCCTCCCCGCGCGAGAGGTGGTAGGCCCGGATGGCGAGCAGCCCCGCATATTCCCCCTGCGCGCCGGAATTCGGCTGCATCGAGATCGCGTCGTAGCCGGTGATCGCGCAGAGCTTGTCGGAGAAGTCGCGCAGGAGTTCCCGGTAGCCCTCCGCCTGATCCGCCGGGACGAAGGGGTGGATCTCCGAGAATTCCGGCCAGGAGATCGGCAGCATCTCGGCGGTGGCGTTGAGCTTCATCGTGCAGGAGCCGAGCGGGATCATCGCCCGGTCCAGCGCCAGGTCGCGGTCCGCGAGGCGGCGCATGTAGCGCGTCATCTCGCTCTCGGCCCGGTTCATGTGGAAGATCGGGTGGGTGAGATAGGCGGAGGTGCGCAAATTCGCCTCCGGCAGGCGCTGGTTGGGCCAGGCCTCGTCGTAGGTGAGATGCTCGCCGCCGAAGGCGCGCCACACCGCCTGGACGATGTCGGGCCGGGTGCGCTCGTCGACGGTGATGCCGATGCGGTCCGAGCCCACTGTCCGCAGGTTGACGCCGTTCTTCACCGCGTTCTGTAGGATCAGCCCCTGGAAGGCGCCGACCTCGACGGTGATCGTGTCGAAGAAGCCCTTCGGCTCCACGGTGAAGCCGAGACTCTCCAGGCCTTCGGCGAGACGCACCGCGTCGCGATGGACCCGCGCGGCGATGGCCTTCAATCCGCGTGGCCCGTGGAACACCGCGTACATGCCGGCGATGACCGCCAGCAGCACCTGCGCGGTGCAGATGTTCGACGTCGCCTTCTCGCGACGGATATGCTGCTCGCGGGTCTGAAGGGCGAGACGGTAGGCCCGGTTCCCCCGCGCATCGACGGAGACGCCCACGAGCCGGCCCGGCAGGGTGCGCTTATGCGCGTCGCGCGTCGACAGGTATGCGGCGTGCGGCCCGCCATAGCCCATGGGCACGCCGTAGCGCTGCATCGAGCCGATGGCGATGTCGGCCCCCATCTCGCCCGGCGGCTTCAGCAGGGTGAGGGCCAGGGGGTCGGCGGCCATCACCGCCACGGCTCCGGCCTCGTGCAGGCGGGCGATGACCTCCGAGAAATCGCGGATGGCGCCGCAGACGCCGGGATACTGAAAGATGGCGCCGAAGACCTCCGCCGGGTCGAGATCGGTGGCGGGATCGCCGACGACGATGGTCCAGCCCAGCGGCGCGGCGCGGGTTTTCAGCACGGCGATGGTCTGGGGCAGGCATTCGCCGTCGACGAAGAAGGCGGTCTTGCCGTTGCCGGCGATGCGCGAGGCCATGCCCATGGCCTCCGCCGCTGCCGTGGCCTCGTCGAGGAGCGAGGCATTGGCGATGTCGAGACCGGTGAGGTCGCAGACCAGGGTCTGGAAGTTCAGCAGCGCCTCGAGCCGGCCCTGGCTGATCTCCGGCTGGTAGGGCGAATAGGCCGTGTACCAGGCCGGGTTCTCGAAGATGTTGCGCTGGATCACCGGCGGCATCGTGGTGCCGTGATAGCCCTGGCCGATGAGCGAGACGAGAAGCCGGTTCTTGTCGGCGATGCCGCGCATGTGTTCGAGCACCCGGCGCTCGGTGAGCGACGTGCCGAAATCGATTCGCTCTTCCTGGCGGATGTCCGGCGGCAGGGTCTCGTCCACGAGGCCGTGAAGGCTCTCGGAGCCGATCACGGCCAGCATCGCCGCGATCTCGGCGGTGGTCGGGCCGATATGGCGGCGATTGGCGAAATCGTAAGGGTCGTAGCGATCGTTGGGCATGATGGGCCTCGCGTGCCGAAGTCTGACGAATGTCGCAACGCACCTCCCTCCCCCTTGTGGGGAGGGGTCGAGGGTGGGGGTGGTTCCGCCGGACTCCGCAGCGGGTCACCCAATCACCCCCACCTCCAACTCCTCCCCACAAGGGGGAGGAGGGCGCGTTCTGGGTCGTTCCAAGCGCTACTTCGCGAACGCGGCGTAGGCGGCCTCGTCCATCAATCCGTCGAGGGAGGCGACGTCGTCGAGGCGGAGGCGATAGAGCCAGCCGGCGCCCTGCGGGTCGGTGCCGATGCTGGCCGGGTCCGACACGGCGGCCTCGTTGACCTCCGTCACCTCGCCCGAGACCGGGGCGAACACGTCGGAGGCGGCCTTGACCGATTCCACCACCGCCGCGGCCTCGCCCTTGACGAGCTTGGCGCCGACCTTGGGGAGTTCGACGAAGACGAGGTCTCCGAGCTGCTCCGCCGCATGGGCGGTGATGCCGATGGTGGCGACATCGCCCTCGATGGCCAGCCACTCGTGCTCGTCCGTGAATTTCAGCATGATGCGCTCCGTGAACAGGTGGTGGGGGAAGACGGCCGGGGGCCGGGATTCAGCTGCGCTTGAAGCGCGCCGGTACGAAGGGAAGCGTCACGACCGAGACCGGCAGTCGCCGGCCGCGCACTTCCGCGAAGAGGCGGGTGCCCGGCGCCGCCAGGGCGGCGGGGACGTAGCCCATGGCGATGGGGGCCTTGAGGCTGGGACTGAAGCCGCCGGAGGTGACCCGGCCGATGGCCTCGCCGGCCTCCTCTGCGACGAGCGCGGCCCCTCCCCGTATCGGGGTCGGGCCTTCCGGCAGCAGGCCGACGCGCCGCGACGCGGGACAGTCGCCGATCTCACCGAGGATGCGCGCGGCGCCGGGAAACCCGCCCGCCCGCGCCC
>NZ_VRVC01000099.1:0-19548 GCF_008040005.1 Methylobacterium sp. WL19 | reverse complement strand
AGCTCGCTCTGCCGGCGCGTGGCGTCGGCGACGACGGAGCGGATGCGGGCGACCTCGCGGGCGAATCTCAGGCGTGCCTCACCGATGGCGTCGCGTTCGGCTTCGAGCTCCGCGATGGCCTCCGCCGCCTCGGCCGCCAGCTCCTCGCGTCCCGCCGCTAAGGCCGCCAGGGCGCGCTCTTCGAGATCTGCCGCGCGGGCTTCCACCTCGGCGAAACGCCGGCCTTCCGCCTTGTCACCCGCCATTGCGGCGGCGAGGGCCTGGCGGCTGCGCTCCAGGGAGACCCGCGTCTCCCGGATCTGCTGATCGAGGATGAGCAGGGCGTGGCGATCGATCACCTCTTCCTCGGCCCGGGCGGCGGCGCCGCGGGCGAGGAGCCGAAACAACTTGAGCATGGTGTGCCTCCGGCGTTTGAACGCTGTTCACACTCATGGTCTCGCCGATATTTGCACGCTGTTCAAGTGCTGAACTGCACACCGTTCAAAATCATGTCACGCGCTCGACCCGATCTGTCTCAGCCCCTCGCCGAGGATCATCGCCGCCGCCACGGCGATGTTGAGCGAGCGCATGCCCTCGCGGATGGGAATGACGATCCGGGCATCGGCCGCCTCGTGGACGGATGCGGGGACGCCCGCCGATTCCCGACCCAGCAGGATGCAGTCGCCGGGGAGGAAGGCGAAGGCGGTGTAGGGGAGGGCGCCGGTGGTCGTGGCGAGGACGAGCCTCGTGCCGGTCGCTTCCCGCCACTGCGAGAAGGCCGCCCAGGAGCGATGCCTCGTGATCGCCACATGGTCGAGATAATCGAGGCCCGAACGGCGCAGATGCCGGTCGGACACATCGAATCCTGCCGGCTCGATGATGTCGACGGCCACGTCGAGGCACGCTGCCATCCGCAGGATCGTCCCCGTATTCTGGGGAATGTCGGGCTGGTAGAGGGCGAGACGGAGCATCGGACCGGGCGGCTGCATTGCGTCTGCGGCATCGCCTCGCGGTTGGCACGTCGTCAAGGCCCACTACCTCAGGCAAGTCTCCAACACCGGACCAGATCATGTTTCTCGATTGGCTCGAGCGCCGCATCGACCCGTTCGCGTCCTTCGAAGACGGCCGGATGCCTCCCAAGACGGTGACGGGCTTCGCTGCCTTCTACCTGAAGCCGATGCGGGTTGCCCTGGTGCTGCTCTTCCTCGTGGCCATCGCGGCCGGAACGGTGGAAGCGTCGCTCTACCTGCTCATGGGCTGGTTCATCGATCTCCTGAACACGGCCGACCGTGCGACGGTACTGGAGGAGCACGGCTTCAAGATCGGCCTCGCGGCGATGCTGCTTCTCGTGGTGCGACCCTTCACGGTCTGGCTGCACGAGGTGATGTCGAACCAGCTCCTCGTGCCGCAGGCGACCAACCAGGTCCGCTGGCGCACGCATCTCTACACCCTCGGTCACTCGCTTTCGTATTTCCAAGCGGATTTCGCCGGCCGGCTCGCCAACCGCGTCGTTCAGGTCGGCCCGGCCGTGCGCGAACTGGCCGTGGTCTTCATCGATACGCTGCTCTACGTGGCGATTTACGCCGTCACGGCGGTGGGCCTGTTCGGCTCCATCTCCCTCTGGATGGCCCTGCCGGTGGTTGTCTGGGTCGCGGCCTATTCGGTGCTGACTTGGTGGTTCGTGCCCCGTGCCCGTGCGCGCTCCCTCGTGACGGCCGATACGCGCTCCCTCCTCATCGGTCGGATCGTCGACAGCTACACCAACATCCTCACGGTGAAGCTCTTCGCCCGCGACCGCGAGGAGCGCGCGGCCGTGCGCGACGCCATCGACGTGCATACGGTCGCCCATCTCCACCAGTTCCGGCTCGTCACCACCACCACGACGCTGCTGGGCCTGCTCAACAGCGCGCTCATCGTCGCCACCGCCACGGCCTGCTTCGTCCTGTGGCGGCGGGGCGGCATGACCACCGGCGAGGCGGCGGCGGGTCTGGCCCTCGTCCTGCGCCTGATGGCGATGTCCGGCTGGGTGATGCAGACGGTGCGCGGCATTTTCGAGAATGTCGGCGTGATCCAAGAGAGCATGCAGACGATCTCGCGGCCTCACGGGATCGTCGACCGGCCCGACGCCCGGACCCTCGCAGTGAGCGGCGGCGACATCCGCTTCGACCGGGTCGGCTTCCGCTACGGCGACGGCACACCGTCCGTCATCCAGGATTTCAGCCTGCATATCCGCCCGGGTGAGAAGGTCGGCCTTGTCGGAATCAGCGGCGCGGGCAAGACCACGCTGACCGCGCTTCTGCTTCGGCTGCACGACATCCAGAACGGCCGGATCCTCATCGACGGCCAGGACATCGCCGGCGTCACGCAGGAATCGCTGCGCGGAGCGATCGCCATGGTGACGCAGGACACCTCTCTCCTGCACCGGTCGATCCGCGACAACATCGCCTATGGCAGACCGGACGCGACGCTGGAGGAGATCCAGCGGGCGGCGCGTCTGGCGGAGGCTGACGGGTTCATTGCCGGCCTCGTCGATAACAAGGGTCGGACAGGCTACGACGCCCAGGTCGGCGAGCGGGGCGTGAAGCTCTCCGGCGGCCAGCGCCAGCGCATCGCCATCGCGCGCGTCATCCTGAAGAACGCGCCGATCCTGATCCTAGACGAGGCGACATCCGCTCTCGACAGCCAGGTCGAGGCGGCGATCCAGGACAGTCTCGACACCCTCATGCAGGGCAAGACCGTGCTTGCCATCGCGCACCGGCTTTCCACAATCGCAGCCCTCGACCGGCTGATCGTGATCGATGCCGGGCGTATCGTGGAGGAGGGGACCCATGCGGAACTGATCCGCACCGGTGGGCTCTATGCGCGCCTGTGGGAGCGCCAGTCCGGCGGCTTTCTCGGTGACGTCACGCCGACCGTCTACGAGGACGCAGCGGAATGATCGCCCTCGACGTTTCGGCTGGGGCAGCTGAGCGGCGGCGGCCCTCGCGCGGTCCGTGGCTCACGGAGCTGCGGGCGACACTGGTTCTGGCCGCCCCGCTGATCCTGACCAATCTCGCGCAGCATGGCCTCGTCACGGCCGATGTGGTGCTCCTCGGGCGTCTCGGCGCGGAGCCGCTCGCGGCCGGCGCCCTGGCGACGAGCCTCTACTTCATCCTGTTCATCTGCGGGATCGGCCTCGCCTCGGCGGTCTCCCCCCTGATCGCGGGCGCGGTCGGCCGTGGCGATTCCGCCGATGACGACGTGCGCCGCATCGTGGGGGCCGGGCTATGGGCCGTCACCATCGCGATCGTCCCGGTGATGCTGGCGCTCTGGCACACCGAGCCCCTGCTTCTCGCGATGGGACAGCAGCCGAAGCTCGCCGAGGATGCCGGCCTCTACATGCGCGCCCTGCAATGGTCGATGTGGCCGGCTTTGGCGTTCATGGCCCTGCGCGCCAGCCTCTCCGCCCTGGAGCGGCCCGGCTGGCCCCTAGCCATCAGCATCGCGGCGCTGCCGGTGAATGTCGGGCTCGCAATCTGGCTCGCCTTCGAGGGGCCGGGGCTGCTCGGCCTCGGTATGGTCGGTGTCGGCCTCGCCACGACGCTGGCCGCGTTTTTATCCCTGGCCGCCCTCGTCGGCGTGATGATGCTGGCGCCGTCCCTTCGCCGGCGACGGCTCTTCCTCGGTGTCTGGAGCCCCAATGCCGCGCGCCTCGCGACCATGTTCCGCCTCGGCCTGCCCATGGCGGCGACGGGTCTGGCCGAGGCGAGCCTGTTCGAGGCCGCCGTCCTCGGCATGGGCCTGTTCGGTACGGCGCCGCTTGCGGCCCATGCGGTGACGATCCAGATCGCCGCGATCTGCTTCATGGTGCCCAACGGCATCGGGCAGGCGGCCACGGTGAGGGTCGGCCGCGCCTTCGGGGCGGGGGACCGCATGGCT
Source organism: Methylobacterium sp. WL19 (assembly GCF_008040005.1). Classification (NCBI taxonomy): domain Bacteria; kingdom Pseudomonadati; phylum Pseudomonadota; class Alphaproteobacteria; order Hyphomicrobiales; family Methylobacteriaceae; genus Methylobacterium; species Methylobacterium sp. WL19. Next base: position 15,651 of record NZ_VRVC01000099.1, on the reverse strand, counting down.
ATGCGCCGGGCCGGCACCATCGCGATCCTCCTGGGCTTCGGCTTCATGAGCGCATGCGCCCTCGCACAGGTGACCCTGCCGCGCCCGCTGATCGGGCTGTTCCTCGATCTGGAAGCTCCCGGCAATGCCGAAGTGATCCCCTATGCGATCACCTTCATTGGCTTCGCCGCGCTCTTCGCCATGGCGGACGGCATCCAGTCGGTGGTGCTCGGCGCCCTGCGGGGGATGCAGGACACGCGCATTCCCATGGCCATCGCCCTGTTCGGCTACTGGATCGTCGGCATTCCGGCCGGCATCCTCGCCGCCTGGGGGCTCGGATACGGCGGCTCGGGGATCTGGATGGGGTTCTGCGCCGGTCTGGCGGTGGTCGCCGTGATGCTGGTGCGGCGCTGGCTGTCCCTCAGTGGCAGCGTCATTGTGCGCCCGTGACGAATGCCGCGTCCCGTCACGGACCTACTCTGGACAAATTCGCATCTGGCGTGCCAGACAAACGTGCCTCAGAAGGCTCGTCTCGGGTGACGCCCGGTCGCATTGCACCGCCCGGTACAATCGTGTCTGCGTCTGCGCTGCGTGCTTCTTTCGAGCGCCTCTAATTGTCGGCGAACGGAAGCGGCGCGTCCTCGATCTGCGGGCGGCCCGAGCCGGCGCCATCCTGACCGGAGTGTCCATCTTGGCGAACACCCCTCCCACATCAGGTCCCGACGGCTCCCGCCGCGACTTCCTGTTCCTGGCGACCGGTGCGGGCCTCGCCGTGGGCGCCGGTGCGTTGGCCTGGCCCTTCGTGGCGTCGATGGCGCCCGACGCGGAAGTGATCGCGGCCGGCGCCCCCCTCGAAGTGGATCTCACGCCGATCCAGGAGGGCCAGATCGTCAACGTGTTCTGGCGCGGCAAGCTGATCTTCGTGCGGAACCGTTCCGAGAAGGAGATCAAGGAATCCGAGGCCGTGAAACTCAGCGAGCTCATCGACCCTCAGCCTGATTCCGCCCGCGTCAAGGAAGGCCACGCCAAATGGCTCGTGGTCTACGGCAACTGCACCCATCTCGGCTGCGTCCCGATCGGGCATCAGGGCCAGTACGAAGGCTGGTCCTGCCCCTGCCACGGCTCGCTCTACGACACGTCCGGCCGCGTGCGCCGTGGACCGGCGCCGACCAACCTGCCGGTTCCCCCCTACGCGTTCCTGAACGACACCAAGATCCGGATCGGTGAAGACGGCGGTAAGGCCGTCGCCTGATCTCGGGACCATCGCCCATGGGCGGTGAGGGAGGGGGTCCGACGCGCGAGGGCACGCGACGGATCAGAGCGAAACAGACTTCGAAGCGGGTAACCACATGAGCGGTCACGCCACCTACGTCCCCAAGAGTCGGATCGCCAAGTGGTTCGAATCGCGGCTGCCCATCGTCGGGCTGGTCCATTCGTCGTTCATCGCCTTCCCGGTCCCGCGGAACCTCAACTATTTCTGGACCTTCGGCGCCATCCTGATGGCCATGCTGATGTCGCAGATCGTCACCGGCATCTGGCTGGCGATGCATTACGACCCCTCCGCCGGCAACGCCTTCAACTCCGTCGAGCACATCATGCGCGACGTGAATTACGGCTGGTTGCTGCGCTACATGCACGCCAACGGCGCCTCGATGTTCTTCGTGGCGGTCTACGTCCACATCTTCCGCGCGCTCTATTACGGGTCGTACAAGGCCCCGCGCGAGGTGCTCTACATCCTGGGCGTCATCATCTACCTCCTGATGATGGCCACCGCCTTCCTCGGCTACACCCTGCCGTGGGGCCAGATGAGCTTCTGGGGCGCCACCGTCATCACCAACATCCTGGCCGCGATCCCGATCGTCGGCGACACGATCCAGAGCCTTCTCTGGGGCGGCTATTCCGTCGGCAACCCGACGATCAACCGCTTCTTCTCGCTTCACTACCTGCTGCCCTTCATGATCCTCGGCGTCGTGGTCCTCCACGTCTGGGCACTGCACGTCACCGGTCAGAACAACCCGACCGGCATCCCGATCAAGAGCGGCAAGGACGCGGTGCCGTTCACGCCCTACGCGACGATCAAGGACGTCTTCGCCGTCGTCGTGTTCTTCGTCTTCTTCGCCTACTGGATCTTCTACCAGCCGAACTACCTGGGCCACGCGGACAATTACGTCCCCGCCAACGCCTCGGTGACACCCGCCCACATCGTGCCGGAATGGTACTTCCTGCCCTTCTACGCGATCCTCCGCGCGGTGCCGGACAAGCTCGGCGGCGTCATCCTGATGTTCAGCGCCGTGATCATCCTGGCCTTCGCGCCCTGGCTCGACACGTCGCGGGTCCGCTCGGCCAACTACCGCCCGATCTACCGCCAGTTCTTCTGGCTGTTCGTGGCCGTCTGCGTGATTCTCGGATGGCTCGGCGCCAAGCCACCGGAAGGCGGCTACGTCCTCGCCTCGCGGATCTGCACTGCCTACTACTTCGCGCATTTCCTCATCGTGATGCCGCTGGTGGGGCTGTTCGAGACGCCGAAGGCCATGCCGGGATCGATCCTGGAGAGCGTGACCGGACCTCATCCGCAATATGGCGGTTCGGGTATGCCAGCCGGTGCGGCCGCCGCGCCATCGTCGAAGGGTTGAGGTGCGGATCGTGAACAGCATGAACACATCGCGCGTCCTCGCCGCCACGCTCATCGCGATCCTTCTCGGCTCGGCTTCGGCCGGCGCCGAGGGCAGTCACTCGACCCCGAACCCGCCCCGCGAGAAGTGGAGCTTCGCCGGCGTGTTCGGCAAGTTCGACGAGGCCCAGCTGCAGCGCGGCTTTCAGATCTATCGGGAGGTCTGCTCCAACTGCCACAGCATGAACCTCGTGAAGTTCCGCAACCTCGCCGAGAAGGGCGGGCCGGGCTTCACGGCGGGACAGGTCAAGGCTCTTTCGGCCGAGTACAAGATCAAGGACGGGCCGAACGATTCCGGCGACATGTTCGAGCGGCCCGGTCGCCCGGCCGACGCCTTCCCGTCGCCCTTCCCGAACGAGAAAGCCGCCGCCGCCGCCAATGGCGGCAAGGCCCCGCCCGACTTCTCGGTGCTGGCCAAGGCCCGCACCTACGAGCGCGGCTTCCCCTACTTCATCTTCGATGCGATGCCCTTCATCGGCTATTCGGAACAGGGCGTGGACTACATCCATGCGCTCCTGAACGGCTACGAGGACGCCCCGAAGGGAATGGATGTCCCGGCGGGCACGAACTACAACAAGTACTATCCCGGCCACCTCATCGCGATGGCCAAGCCCCTGAGCGACGGCCAGGTGACCTACGCCAAGGGCGCCGACGGCAACCCCGTCGTTCCCGAGACGGCGGAGCAATACTCGCACGACGTGGCGGCGTTCATGTCCTGGGCGGCCGAGCCGCACATGGAGGCCCGCAAGGCCCTGGGCTTCCGCGTCATCCTGTTCCTGCTCGTCCTGTCGGGCCTTCTCTACTACGTGAAGAAGAAGGTCTGGGCGGATGTGGGCGGCGAAGCTCATGGCATGCAGCCGGAGCTTCACAAGACGAGCTGAGCCCCTTAAAGGCGGATCACGACGAACGGGCTCGCTGTCGCGGGCCCGTTTTCGTTTCCACCATGACGGCGCGCCCGACGCGCCATCGCGACGACGACAGGAGATTCGGCATGACCGCAGCAGTGCTCGGCGTGATGGGCGGATCCGGTGTCTACGATCTGCCGGGCCTCGAAGACATTCGCGAGGAGGCGATCCGTTCTCCCTGGGGGGAGCCCTCCGATTCGCTGCGGATCGGCCGGATCGGCGCGACCAAGGTGGTCTTCCTCGCCCGTCACGGACGCGGCCACCGTCTTTCTCCGTCCGGCATCAACTACCGCGCCAATATCGACGTCATGAAACGGGCCGGCGTCACCGACCTCGTGTCGATCTCGGCCTGTGGGTCGTTCAGGAGCGAGCTGCATCCGGGCCTGTTCGTCCTCGTCGACCAGTTCGTCGACCGCACCCATGGCCGGGAATCCTCGTTCTTCGGCAATGGCTGCGTCGCCCACGTGCCCTTCGCCCACCCCGTCGGGCCGGCCCTCCAGGCTCGCATCGCCGCAGCGGCAGCGGCCGAGGATCTGCCGATCCATCGCGGCGGCACTTATGTCTGCATGGAAGGCCCGCAATTCTCGTCCTTCGCCGAGTCCCGCACCTACAAGGGCCTGGGCTACGACGTAATTGGCATGACCAACATGCCCGAGGCCAAGCTCGCCCGTGAGGCGGAGATCACCTTCGCCACCATCGCCATGGTGACGGATTTCGATTGCTGGCATCCGGGCCATGCCGATGTGGACGTGGCATCCGTCGTCGCCGTCGCCCGCGCGAATGCGGACAAGGCCGCCCGCCTCGTCTCGCGGATCGCCCGCGATTTCCCCACGGAGCGGGAGGAATGCCCAGCGGGCTCGCATCGCGCCCTCGACGGCGCGATCATGACGGCTCCGTCCCACCGCGATCCCGAGCTGCTGGCCAAGCTCGACGCGGTGGCGGGCCGGGTCCTCGCCGCCTGACCATGCAGGCATTCGATGGCAAGGCCTTCCCACGAGAAGGCATTTGCCTCTAGAGCGTTGATCCCGATATCCCATCCGGATCGATGATCCGGTGTATGCGTTCGGCATCGAGCCGAGACGTTGCATCGATCATCCACGCCGATGCTTCAGAAGACGGCCCTTCACGTGACGGTCAAACCATGAGCGACCCTTCGACGATGCGTTCCGCGAGCATCAGCCGCCGCACGGCGGAGACCGACGTCCACGTGTCCATCGGGCTCGATGGAACCGGCAAGGCGGCGATTTCGACGGGGGTCGGGTTCTTCGACCATATGCTGGAGCTCTTCGCCCGGCACGGGCTGTTCGACGTGGAGGCCAAGGTCACCGGCGACCTCCATGTGGATCACCACCACACCGTCGAGGATACCGGAATCGCCCTCGGTCAGGCCTTTGCCCAGGCACTGGGCGACAAGCGGGGCATCGCCCGCTACGCGGACATCCACCTGCCCATGGACGAAGCGCTGACACGGGTCTCCATCGACATTTCCGGGCGGCCGTTCCTCGTCTTCCGCACCGCGTTCAAGGCGGAGAAGATCGGGCAGTTCGACACCGAGCTGGTTCGCGAGTGGTTCCAGGCCTTCGCCATGAATGCCGGGATCACCCTGCACGTCGAGACCTTGTACGGTGACAACGCTCACCATATCGCGGAGAGCTGCTTCAAGGGCTTGGCCCGCGCCTTGCGGAAAGCCGTTGCGGTCGATCCGCGTGAGGAAGGTCGCATCCCCTCGACGAAGGGTTCTCTGTAGGGCTTTCACGGGCGGGAAGAGGCGGACACACGCATGCGCACCTACACGTTCCATCTGCCATCGGACACCATCGCCGGCGAATCCCACGGCCTCGAGAGTGCCGTCCTGGTTCCGGACGGCTTCTCGCTGCGGGCGTTCGTGTTCGGTCCGCTGTGGTTCTTCTTCCATCGGCTCTGGCTGGCCGGTCTCGGTGTGCTGGCCCTGCTCGTGGCAGCCGGTTTCGCCGGCCGTTTCCTGGGGCTCGGCACCTTCGCGGGCTTCCTGATCACGGTCCTGCTCCTCCTCCTCGTGGGGATGGAGGCGTCCAGCCTGCGCCGCTGGACCTATGCCAGGCGTGGTCGTCCCACCCGCGATGCCGTGGTCGCTCATTCCGCCGAAGAGGCCGAGATCAAGGCCGTGAACCGCTGGCTGACGGCTCCCCCCGTGGTCCGCTCGGGTCCGAGCGCCTATCCCGCGGCATCTCTGCGTCCGGTCGATACCGCCCTCGGCATGTTCCCCTTCGCCGAGCCCCGTCGGTCATGATGTCCGAGACCGTCGCGATCATCGATTACGGGTCGGGCAACCTGCATTCGGCCGCCAAGGCGTTCGAGCGCGCCGCCCGCGAGGCGGGACTGAGCGCGACCCGCATCGTCGTCACCAGCGATCCCGACACGGTGTCGTCCGCCGACCGCGTGGTTCTCCCCGGTGTCGGTGCCTATGCCGATTGCCGCAAGGGCCTCGATTCCGTCGACGGCATGGTCGAGGCGATGACGCATGCGGCGCATGACCGGGGCCGCCCGTTCCTGGGCATCTGCGTCGGCATGCAACTCCTCGCAAGCCGGGGTCTCGAATACGAGATCACGCCGGGGCTCGGCTGGATCGCCGGCGATGTCCGCCCGATCCGCCCGTCCGATCCCGACCTCAAGATCCCGCATATGGGGTGGAACACCCTGCGGCCCGAGCGTCCGCATGCGCTCCTCGACGGCATCCCCACGGGGGAGGATGGGCTGCACGCCTATTTCGTGCACAGCTACGCCCTCGACCCGACGGACCGGACGGATGTGGTCGCGGAGAGCGAGTATGGCGGACCGGTCACCGCCCTCGTGGCCCGGGACAACGTCGCCGGCACCCAGTTCCACCCTGAGAAGAGCCAGCATCTCGGTCTGGCACTGCTCGCGAACTTCCTGCGTTGGCGCCCGTAGACGGCCCATCGGCTCATCGACATTCAGAAAGCGACATTCACCGTGATCCTGTTTCCGGCGATCGATCTCAAGGAAGGGCGTTGCGTTCGCCTCGTCCAGGGGGACATGGCGCAAGCCATCGTCTTCAGCGACGATCCGGCCGCCCAGGCGAGCGTGTTCGAGGAGCAGGGCTTCTCCTGGCTTCACGTGGTCGATCTCGACGGCGCCTTCGCCGGCGCTCCGATGAACGCCTCCGCCGTCGATGCCATCCTCGCCCGCACGAACCTTCCGGTCCAGCTCGGCGGCGGTATCCGCGAGATGCGCACCGTCGAGGCCTGGATCGAGAAGGGTGTCAGTCGGGTCATCATCGGCACGGCCGCCGTACGCGATCCGGCCTTCGTACGCGAGGCGGCCCGCCTGTATCCGGGCAAGATCGCCGTCGGTGTCGATGCCAAGGACGGTCGCGTGGCGGTGGAAGGCTGGGCCAAGACCTCCAGCACGACGGCTGAGGAACTCGGACGTCGGTTCGAGGACGCGGGCGTTGCCGCCATCATCTACACCGACATCGCCCGCGACGGCATCCTCAAGGGCCTGAACATCGAGATGACCCTCGCCCTCGCCGAGGCCGTGACGATCCCGGTCATCGCCTCGGGCGGCCTAGCCTCCATCGAGGACGTCCATCGTCTGCTGGAGCCGGATTGCGCGATGCTGGCCGGCGCGATCACCGGGCGGGCGCTCTATGACGGTCGCATCGACCCGCGAGAGGCGCTCGCCGCCATCGCCCGCAAGGCGGCCGCGTAGGCCTTCGTCGTTCCACGTTCGCAAGAGATATGAAAAAGCCGCGCGTCCCATGGGGCGCGCGGCTTTTTCGTTTCCCGCGAAAGGCCGCTCTCGTCAGAGGCCGTTCTTGGCACCCGGCACGATGCTCGTGCCCGAGCCGCTGCCGAACGGCTCGTACTTGGTGAGGCCGCGGAACAGCTGGCCGAGGAAGGCGCGATCCGCGCCGCTGGTCGGCGTGGTGCGCTCGATGAAGTCGAACACCTTGCCGTCCTGCAGGCCGTAGAGGGCGATACGCTCCACCTTGAAGCCGGCGTTGAAATAGATGGTGGTGACCTTCTGGTCCTCCACCTGCTCCCCGAGGAACAGCACCGTGCGGCGCGAGTTCTGGGTGATGTAATACCACGTCTTGTTGCCGACGGTGGAGACCGTGGACGGAGAGCCGAGGATCTGGAGGACCTGCTCCGCGCTCATGCCCGGCTTCACCGTGGCGAGGGCGGCTTGATCGATCTGGTATCCGTGCCGGAGATCCTCACCGATGCAGCCGGAGATTCCCACGCCGACAAGGCCGATGACGGCGAGACGGCTGATCGACGAGACGAAACGGCGCGACATCAGCCACCCTTGATCCGTTGAGACAACACGACGTTTGAACGTCATAGCTCGGTGCCGATCTCCACCTGGACGTTCCGGTGGAGCTTGCGCCCTGGCTGTCGGTTGCCGTACCGCGAGGTTATGGTTTTGACAAGGCAAGCTCGGCCACACCCCTCCCGCCTCCGGTGGACGGCATGATTTCGCGATTCTTCAAGCGAAGCTCCGCGCGCGCCAGCGTCGTTGAGGCGTTGCATCTGCGGATCAACGAAGCCTCGCGGGAGCCGGCCCTCTATACCCATCTCGGCGTCCCCGACACCGTGGAGGGTCGTTTCGAATGCCTGACGCTCCACGTCATCCTGGTCCTGCGGCGGATGAACCAGTTGCCGCAGCCCGCGGCGGACATCGCCCAGGATCTGATCAACGCAGTCTTCCTGCAGCTGGATTCCTCGCTGCGCGAACTCGGTGTCGGCGATTTCGGCGTGCCCAAGCGCATGAAGAAACTGGGTGCGGCCTTCTACGGTCGTGCGGCGGGTTACGACGGCGCCCTCGATGCGAGGGACGAGGACGGCCTGAAGGCCGCCCTGGCGCGCAACGTCATCGGTACCGAGACGCCGGAGGCCGGTGCCGGCCTAGCGCGCTACGTGCTGAGCAGCGTCGACCTGCTCGATGGACGCGACCTCGATCACCTCATATCGCACGGGCCGGGCTTCCCATCCCCGCTGAACCTCAACCAATCGGGAGATATCTGACATGACGGCAAAGTCGGCGGTTGCGCCCTTGTCGCGGCCCTTCCGGGTCGACCGCCTGCCCAGGGACAGGGCAGGAATCGTCATCAAGGCGACACCGGAGGAGGAGGCGGCCCTGGCTGCGGATTTCCGAATCCCGGCCGTCCGCGACCTCGTGGGCCAGCTGCAATGGAGCGGAACGTCCGCGCATCTCGTCATCACCGGCACGGTCTCGGCCGTCGTCACGCAGGTCTGCACGATCAGCCTGGAGCCGTTCGAGGCGGAGGTTTCCGAGCCCGTCGAGATCGTGTTCAGCGATCGCGAACCGGAGAAGGAGGCCGGCGACGAGGAGACCGACATCCCGGATCCGATCGTCAACGGCACGATCGACCTCGGACAGGTCACCGCCGAATTCCTGGCGCTCGGCCTCGACCCTTATCCGCGCAAGCCCGGCATCGCCTTCGAGCCGGTGGCCGAGGAGCGGGAATCGCCGCTGGCCATCCTCAAGACGCTGAAGCAGGACGACGCGTGAATTCCGGCCCCGGCAACGGATTTGCAGAGTGACGGAGCCGGGGGCGAACCGCGGATTCCGCAAAAGCTGAGATTTCGTTTGCCCGCCGGGCTCGAACCGCTATTTTCCGCCGCGCCGAGGAAGGGTCCGCCCATGCGGGTTCAGGCCTCTCGTCGATCCCGTCTCGCCGAAGGGCGTTCCGTCGATCCTTCGCTCGAGAAGGGTCTGTCCATCCTGAAAGAGGCCTCCGGCCGAACCTCATGTCCCAAAGAGTGTGCATCTCGCTCGACGCCATGGGCGGCGACCACGGTCCCACGACCGTGGTGCCGGGCGCCGCCATCGCGCGCGAGCGCCATCCCGAGATGACGTTCCTGATGTTCGGGGACGAGGCCATCCTCGCCCCGCTGGTGGCGGCCGAACCACGCCTGAAGGGGGCGGTGGAGATCAGGCACACCACCGTGGCGATCTCCATGGACGAGAAGCCGAGTCAGGCCGTCCGCTCCGGGCGCGGCAAGTCTTCGATGTGGCGCGCGATCCAGGCGGTCAAGGACGGGGAAGCCGATGCGGCCGTCTCCGCCGGCAATACCGGCGCACTCATGGCGATGTCGAAGATCTGCCTGAAGACCTTGGCCGGCATCGAGCGCCCTGCCATCGCCTGCCTCTGGCCCACCGTGCGCGGCGAGAGCGTCGTCCTGGATGTGGGCGCCACCATCGGCACTGATGCAGAGCATCTCGTGGAGATGGCGCTGATGGGCGCCGCCATGGCCAGGATCGTGTTCGATCTGGATAAGCCGACGGTGGGCCTGCTCAATGTCGGGACCGAGGAGATGAAGGGCAACGAGGCGGTGAAGGAAGCCGCCCGGCGCCTGCGCGAAAGCGATCTGCCGAACCTGACCTATCACGGCTTCGTGGAAGGCAACGACCTCGGCAAGGGCACCGTGGACGTGGTGGTCACCGAAGGCTTCACCGGCAATATCGCGCTGAAGACCGCGGAGGGCACGGCCAAGCAGATCGGCAGTTACCTGCGCGCGGCCATGAGCCGGACCCTCTCGGCCAAGATCGGCTACTTCTTCGCCCGGCAGGCCTTCAAGGCATTGCGCGACAAAATGAACCCGAGCCGGGCCAATGGCGGCGTGTTCCTCGGCCTCGAGGGCATCGTCATCAAGAGCCATGGCTCGGAAGACGCCCATGGCTTCGCGGCCGCCGTCGATCTCGCGCACGATATGGCGCGGCACGACCTGATGCGGACCATTCGCGACATGCTCGAACTCACGCCCATGGCCGCCTCCGCATGAGGTGGTCGATGCCGGATCGGATCTGACATGGCGGTTACACGCTCCGTAGTGGTGGGAACGGGCTCGGCCCTGCCCGCACGTCTCGTGACGAACGACGAGTTGACGAAGACCGTCGACACGTCCGACGAATGGATCGTGCAGCGCACGGGCATCCGCCAGCGCTACCTCGCGGGTGCCGGCGAGACCACGTCGACCTTGGGGATCGCGGCCGCCAAAGCCGCCCTGGACGATGCCGGGCTCGGGCCGGAGGATATCGACCTCGTCCTCTGCGCCACCTCGACGCCGGACCATACGTTCCCCTCGGTGGCGACCCAGATCCAGGCGGGGCTGGGCATCCGCTCCGGCTTCGCCTTCGATATCCAGGCGGTCTGCGCGGGCTTCGTCTACGGCGTCTCCACCGCCGACAAGTTCATCGCGAGCGGAAGCGTGCGGCGCGCCCTCGTGGTCGGCGCCGAGACGTTCTCGCGCATCCTCGACTGGGAGGACCGCACGACCTGCGTGCTGTTCGGCGACGGCGCCGGGGCGATCGTCCTCGAGGCCCAGGACGGGGAAGGGACGAACGAGGATCGCGGCGTGCTCACCAGCCATCTGCGTTCCGACGGACGGCACCGTGAGAAACTCTACGTCGATGGCGGACCCGGCTCCACCGGCACGACCGGTCATCTGCGGATGGAGGGCAAGGAGGTCTTCCGCTTCGCCGTGGGCTCCGTAACGGATGTCATCGCCGACGCATTCGCCGCCACGGGGACGAGCGCCGACGACCTGACATGGTTCGTGCCGCATCAGGCGAACCGTCGCATCATCGAGGCCTCCGCCGACAAGCTCGGTATAGACCGCGGTAAGGTCGTCCTCACAGTCGACCGGCATGGCAATACCTCGGCGGCGTCCATCCCGCTCGCCCTCGATGCGGCCCGCAAGGACGGTCGGATCAAGCGCCGCGACCTCGTCATGATCGAGGCCATCGGCGGCGGTTTCACCTGGGGTGCCGCCCTGATCCGCTGGTGAGGCGAGCCCGGGGTCGAGCACACTGCCGAGGCTTGACCATCAAGTCCTGTTGACCTGCGGCTTAACGCAGATTAGCGTGTCCGATCATAGAGATACGTCAGAAAATACGATTCGTTTTGGGGAATGACGCATGGCAGGGAAGACGGTCACACGCGCCGATCTGAGCGAGGCCGTCTATCAGCAGGTCGGGCTGTCGCGGACGGAATCGGCAGCGCTCGTCGAAACCGTGCTGTCCGAGATCTGCACCTGCCTCGCTTCCGGTGAAACGGTGAAGCTGTCGTCGTTCGGGTCCTTCGTCGTTCGCGGCAAGGGCCGGCGCGTGGGCCGCAACCCCAAGACCGGCGTCGAAGTGGCCATCGAGCCGCGCCAGGTCATGGTATTCAAGCCGTCCAACGTGCTCAAGTCCCGGATCAACGGCGTCAACGGCGTCGCGGAACAAGACGACGATTGAGGTCTTCCATGTCGCTGGCAGTCAAGGTTCCTGCCGATAGGGCGCGGGGCGGGGACGGCTCCTTCGAGGGGAGTGGTCCCGGCTCCGTGGACAATCGCGACACGATGGAAAAACGCCCCGGGGCATTTCGCACGATCAGCGAAGTGGCCGACGAGCTCGACGTGCCGCAGCACGTTCTCCGGTTCTGGGAGACGAAGTTCGCCCAGGTCAGGCCGGTGAAGCGCGCGGGTGGTCGGCGCTATTACCGGCCGGAAGACGTAGACCTGATCAGGGGTATCCGACGCCTGCTCCATGAGCAGGGCTACACCATTCGCGGTGCTCAGCGCGTTCTGAAGGAGAACGGCATCCGCTTCGTCCAGTCGGTGGGGCGCGGCGAGGCCGAAGTGGCGGCCCCAACCCAGCGAGATCTGGACACCGGGGAATACGAGGCCGACGAAGAGGTCGCTCCCGGCGCGGCAAGCGACGACGACCGGCTCGGTGACGACCGGCTGGCCCTGCAGGCCGTCCTCGACGACCTCCATGCATGCCGCGATGCGTTGCAGACCCTGAGCGACCCGTCGGATCTCGCAATCCGCTCCTGCTAGGACGATCGCGCGGCTCGGGTGTCGAAGGAAACGCCGCGATACCCTCGACGGCGGGCTCCCCCCTTCCCACATGCAGCGGGCCACGGCGGTCACACACACGTCAGCCCATAAGGTCGCCAGGCATCACCGGAGACCGCCCGATGTACGCCGCCAAATCGAATGCCTTTCTCGCAGCAGGCCTGTTTCTCGCGCTCGCCAGCGCCCCGGCCATGGCCCAGGATACGGCGACCCGCACCGAGACCGCGGCCCCCGGAAAGAGCGTCCGCATCCTCATCGCCTCGAACCTGAAGGACGATTGCAAGCCGGGCTCCATGCCGGAGATCCGCATCAGCACCTCGCCCAAGAACGGCTCGCTCATCACCAAGACCGGCAGCGTCACCACCCCGTCGAGCCACAAATGCCCCAACAAGAAGACCGCCGCGACGGGCGTCTTCTATCAGAGCAAGGACGGCTTCACCGGCACGGACGAGGTCGTGGTCGAGGTCAAGAAAGCCGACGGGAAAACCAGCACCCAGACCATCACCATCACCGTCGGCGGCTCGGCCGTGAAGGGCGGGGACGACACGAAGAAGAGTGCCACGGACCTGTGATCCGGCCCTGAGCCCCTTCGACATCACGGGTCCGGCGGTTGCGATTCTCACCGCCGGGCACCGTACTGTGGCAAGCTTCCCACGCTCGATTGCCGTCGCGACCGCACTGCGACAAAACTGGGCCTGTCAGTTGCATCCGAGCCGAGACAGGATGAAGCTGCGTCAGTCGTGAAGGGATCGGGATGCCAATGCCATCGACGAACGACCTGTTCCAGAGCTTTGCCCGCGGTTACGAGGCCCGCCGCGATACGGAGATGAGCCTTTCCGAGTTCATGGAGGCTTGCCGGGACGAGCCCCTCATGTACGCCACCGCGGCCGAGCGTATCCTCGACGCGATCGGCAAGCCGGAATTCGTGGACACCGCCAAGGACGCCCGTCTCGGCCGGGTATTCATGAACCGGACGATCCGGGTCTATCCCGCCTTCTCCGAGTTCTACGGCATGGAGGAGACGATCGAACGGATCGTCTCGTTCTTCCGCCACGCGGCGCAGGGCTTGGAGGAGCGCAAGCAGATCCTTTACCTCCTCGGCCCCGTCGGCGGCGGCAAGTCGTCCCTCGCCGAACGCCTCAAGGCCCTGATGGAGGTCCACCCCATCTACGTGCTGAAGGCCGGCAACGAGGTCTCGCCGGTCTTCGAGAGCCCGCTGGGCCTGTTCGACCCCGAGGTGATGGGCGCCGAGATCCAGGAGCGCTACGGCATTCCGCGCCGTCGCCTCACCGGCCTGATGAGCCCCTGGGCCTTGAAGCGCCTCGACGAGTTCAACGGTGACATCTCGCAGTTCAAGGTGATCAAGGTACGGCCCTCGCGCCTGCGCCAGATCGGCATCGCCAAGACCGAGCCCGGCGACGAGAACAACCAGGACATCTCGTCCCTCGTCGGCAAGGTGGACATCCGCCGTCTCGAGACCCTGTCCCAGGCGGACCCGGACGCCTACTCCTATTCCGGTGGCCTCAACCGGGCGAACCAGGGCGTCCTCGAATTCGTCGAGATGTTCAAGGCGCCCATCAAGATGCTGCACCCGCTGCTCACGGCGACGCAGGAGGGCAATTACGTCGGGACCGAGAATATCGGTGCGATCCCGTTCACCGGCATCATTCTGGCGCACTCGAACGAGTCCGAGTGGCAGACTTTCAAGACTAACAAGAACAACGAAGCCTTCATCGACCGTATCTACGTCATCAAGGTGCCCTACTGCCTGCGGGTGACCGAAGAACAGCGGATCTACGAGAAGCTGGTCTCGGGCTCCGAACTTGCGGACGCGGCCTGCGCCCCCGGCACGCTGGAAATGCTGGCCCGGTTCTCCGTGCTCTCCCGCTTGCGCGAGCACGCCAATTCCAACGCCTTCTCGAAGATGCGCGTCTATGACGGCGAATCCCTGCGCGAGGTCGATCCCCGCGCCCGTTCCATGCAGGAATACAAGGATGCGGCCGGCGTCGACGAGGGGATGGACGGCATCTCCACCCGCTTCGCCTTCAAGGTGATGGCGGCCACGTTCAACCACGACACGACGGAAGTCTCGGCCGACCCCGTCCATCTCATGTACACGCTGGAACAGTCCCTGCGCCGCGAGCAGCTGCCGCCGGAGACCGAGAAGCGCTATCTCGAGTTCATCAAGACCGAACTCGCGCCGCGCTATGCCGAGTTCATCGGCCATGAGATCCAGAAGGCCTATCTCGAATCCTATCACGATTACGGCCAGAACCTGTTCGACCGTTACATCGACTACGCCGATGCCTGGATCGAGGATCAGGACTTCAAGGATTCCGAGACCGGGCAGCTCCTCAACCGTGAACTCCTGAACCAAGAGCTCACCAAGATCGAGAAGCCGGCCGGCATCGCCAACCCGAAGGATTTCCGCAACGAGGTCGTCAAGTTCGCCCTTCGCTCGCGGGCTCAGCATGGCGGGCGCAACCCGTCCTGGACGTCCTACGAGAAGCTACGCGAGGTGATCGAGCGGCGGATGTTCAGCCAGGTGGAGGAACTGCTTCCGGTCATCTCCTTTGGTTCCAAGAAGGACGGCGAGACGGAGAAGAAGCACGGTGAGTTCGTCGATCGCATGATCGCGCGAGGCTATACCGAGCGGCAGGTCCGCCGTCTGGTGGAGTGGTACATGAGGGTGAAGCAGGCGGGTTAGGACGGCGACACGTCCGGTCGCGGGCTAAGCAGGTTCGCGTTGGCAAGCCAACGCTTCGCCCTGCTCAGCTCTTTGATGTGTCGCAGGTTTTGATCGCAGAACCGGGGCCACTTCTGCGAAACCTGCTGAGGGCCGGCGGGCATTGCGGTGCCTGCCGGACACGACCGTCGAACCTGCCAGGGTCTCAGGGGCCAGGGTCTTGAGGGTGAGGACGAAAGCACCGGATGCACATCGTTGACCGTCGGTTGAATCCCGGAGGCAAGAGCCTTCCAAATCGCCAGCGCTTCCTGCGCCGGGTCAAGGACATGGCCCAGCGCGCCGTGCGCGAATCCGCCCGCGAGAAGGACATCAAGGATCTGGGCAAGGACGGGCGCGTCACGGTTCCCGGAGACGGCGTGCGCGAGCCCCGCTTCAGCCGCCAGTCCGGCACCGGCCTGCAGGACTACATCCTGCCCGGCAACAAGACCTATGTGGAAGGCGACCGCATCGAGCGCCCGCCGGGCGGCGGCGGGGGCAAGGGGT
>NZ_VRVC01000098.1:0-19880 GCF_008040005.1 Methylobacterium sp. WL19 | reverse complement strand
GGGGCGTCCCAGGCGCCGGGCCAGCCGCTCGGCCAGGAACCGCCCTGCCCCGCAGACCACGAGGGGCGCATCGGCCGCGATGTCGGGGCGCGACAGCAGGATCGCCGCCGCGTCGTGGAGGGGACGCAACTGGCACTCGGCGAAATGCGCCGCGAGGGCACGCCAATCGGCCGAGCTTCCCTCAGCATGGTCGCGGCCGATCATCCGGGCGAGGCGGATCTCGGTCTCGGGGATCGATTTGCCCTTCATGTCGGCGCTGTGCTGCTGGTCGGCCCCCTCGGGCAGGTCGCCGGTGAGCCGGTAGACGTCGGCCGTGGTGGCGAAGGTCTCGGCCATCAGGCTGGTGCGCCGGCCCTTGAACGGCGCGGAGGCCGTGAAGGCGAGGACGGGCGTCCGCACCACGCCGGAATAGACCAGCTCGCCCGTCTCCAGGCGCTCGGCGTCGCTGTAGCCGGTGGCGGCAGGACGGCCGTCCACGATGGGGATCAGGTCGGCGGTGGTGGAGCCGATATCGACGAGGAGCGCGTTCGCCGCGTGGCGGCCGACCAGGGCCGCCGTGGCGTGCCAATTGGCCGAGGCCACGTCGAGGGCGGCGCCCGTCGCCTCGCCAGGCGGGAGGAGCCCGGCCCGGCCACCATAAATCCGCACCGAACCGGCGAGATTCGCCCTCGCCCAGGCGGAGAGCTGCGCCACGCCATCGGTGCGGTCGGAGAAGCAATCGGTGAGTTCGCCCGTCATGGTCACCACATGGTCGGCCTCTCCGCGCGCCCAATCGGGCAGCTGCGAAAACGTCTCGTCGAGGGCGGGCAGGCCGCGCCAGAGACGGCAGGGTGCCTGCACCACCGCCTCGACCCGGCCGTCGCGAACCAGGGCCGCCTTGACATGGACCCCTCCGAGATCCCAGCCGATCACCGGGTTGTGCGTGGATGCGGCAGGCGTCACGGGCAGGTCCGTACAGGGAGGAACGGGATGAAGGACGGGTTTCGGATCGTTCCGGTGATCGACCTGCGCCACGGAGAGGTGGTGCGGGCCAGGGCCGGGGATCGCGCCTCCTATGCCCCGATCGTGACCCCCTTGGCAAAGGGATCGTCGCCCGGGGATGTCGCGCAGGGGCTGGTCGCCGCGATCGCCGCCCGCATCCTCTACGTCGCGGATCTCGATGCGATCATCGACGGCAGGCCTCCCGATCTCGGGAGCCTCGCGCAGGTCGCTCGCGCCTGTCCGGGTGTCCAGCTCTGGGTCGATGCGGGATTCTCCGGCGGCCCCGGCGTCGATGCGTTCCTGGCGGAGGGGTTGGGGCGTCCGGTGATCGGCAGCGAGAGCCAGCACGATGCCGCCCTGGTGCGGGCGCTCGGAGACCGCGCGGTCTTCTCCCTCGACAGTCGGGGCGCGGAGCGGATGGGGCCGGCGGAGCTCCATGACGAGCCGGCGTACTGGCCCTCCGAGGTCATCGTGATGACCCTGAGCCGTGTCGGTGCCGGGACCGGGCCGGACCTCGACCGCCTGTCGGAGATCCGCGAGATGAGCCCCGCGACGCGACTCTACGCGGCGGGCGGGGTGCGCGGGCCTGCGGATGTCGCCGCGCTGGAGGAGATCGGCGTCACGGGTGCCCTGGTGGCGACCGCGATCCACGACGGGACATTACGGAGGTAGCGGGCCGGAGACACAAAAAAACGAGGCGGCCGGAGCCGCCTCGTTTCATGTTTCATGTTTCATCGTCCGAGGAAGATGGAAGCCAGTCGCTGGAGCAGGCCCCGCGGTGCGGGCGGAGGCGCGCTCTGCCCAGGACTGTCCCCGATCTAAGCGTTCGACGCGAAGGGGTGCGAAGCGGAGTTGCGCTGCTCGGTGGCGTAGGCAGCGGTGGGCTCGCCCTTGACGGCGCGCTGGATCGACAGCTTCACGGCGTCGTAGTTGTACTTCTGGATCTTGGCGTCGTCGGCAGCTTCCCAGTGAATGAACACGCCGACCAGGATGAACAGGTCGTCGGCTTCGTCAGCGGGGATGATGCCTTCGGCAACGGCGTCCTGCACGGCCTTGGCAACGCCGTACTGGGCGGGGCCGAACATCTGGACGGCCTGACGGGCGTCGTTGATGGTGACCTTGTTGAACATCAGGGTGTTCGGCTTGCAGGGCAGGTTCGGCGCGATGACCGCGAGCAGGCTGGTGAAGCCGTGCTTGTTGTTCACGAGGCCGTTGCAGAAAGCCGTCTCGGCCGGCGAACCGCGCGGTCCGATGATGAGATCGATGTGGGCGACCTCGTTGCCATCGCCGACGAGAGCCTCGCCGACCAGAACTTTGTTGATCTTCGCCATGTGGGGTTTCTCCCAGGAGTCTTGAAAAAGCATGACCGCCCCGTAATTTGGCGCGGCCGAAAGCCATCCTTGTTCACGGCGTCCAGCCCCAATGGGACCGGACCGGTTTGCCCGGATCGCGGCGCGGACCCTACTCTGGGGTCTCTGCCGGAACAACCCTGCAAGGGGGGCGGATTCGAGCAAAATCTTTGCCGAACGGGGGCTTGAACGCGCCACGGCATCGATTATGGCGCCCCCCGTCGCCGCCGGAGGGCTGGATTCATTGGGTTTAGGTTTCAGCCGCCAGCAATCGGTCGGCGAAGAGGGTGGCCACCGTCATGTCCGCGCTGGTGCCCGGATTGAGGTTCCGGCCTTTCCACGAACGGTCCCGCACCAGGAGCTCGGTGACGGGGTGGTTGGCGAGATCGAGGGAGAGAAGCTCCGCCGCCTCGGCGCGCAGGGCGTCGGCGCGGGCCGCGCCGTGCTTGCGCGCCACGTGGCTGTCGGGAACGGCCGCGAGGTAGCCGAGGAACACCGCCGTCGTGCTCCAGGGGGGCGTGAGGCCCTTGCCGCGCGCCTCCGCCAAGGCGGGCAGGCCGATGCCGAAGATGTCGGCGAAGCCGGTGACGTAGGCGCGGGCGATCCGGTCGCGCGGGGCCGCCTCCGCCATGGCCGCGACGAGGCTTGCCGGGGCTTCCGGTCCGGTCACGTCGTGGCGTTCGGCCCGGCCGAGGCCGCCGGGATTGGCGGCGCGAATAGCGGCGAAGACGTCGGCCGCATCCGCCGCGTCGAGGGTATCGAGAACGTGGCTCAGCGCCCTGCGCAGAGGGCCGCCGCGCTCGGCGGCGAGCGCCAGGGGCGCGCACAGGAGGAGAATGCCGAGATTGGTGTTCTGGCCCACCGCGCCGAGGGTCGCCTCCATGGCGGTGCGCACGCGCCGGCCGATTCGCGCGCCGGGTTCCGCCAGATGGGGCGCGGAGACCTCCGCGCTCGTGACGAAATCCGCCACCGCCATGCGATGGCCGTCGCCGAAGACATGGACGTTGCCGGGCTTCAGGGCATCGAGCTCGGCCAAGCAGCACGCCCTGTAGGCCGCGGCGATCACGTCGGGCGAAAGCCCGCTCATCCCGATGCCGCCAGGAGCCGGGGGGGCCTTGCCGCCCGCACGGCGTTGAGGAAGCCCCGGGCCACGGCGGCCGCGACGTCGACCTCGGTGACCTGTTGCAGGCCCGACCAGGCCGGCATGGAATTGACTTCGAGGACGAGGTAGCCGCCCTCCCCGTCCTCAACGAGGTCGATGCCGGTGTAATCGACACCGATGGCGGCCGCCGCGCGTTCGGCGAGTTCGGCGGCCTTCTCCGGCATCGCCCAGGGCAAGGGCCGGCCTCCGCGATGGACGTTGGTGATCCAGCCGTCGCCCTCGCGGATCATGGCGGCGATGGCCCTGCCCTCGCAGACGAAGACCCGGTAATCGCGCCAGAGGCCGTCGTTCCGCGCGATGTAGCGCTGAAGATAATAGACCCGCGACACGGCCTCCTCGTCGGGCAGGTCTTCCGGCCGTTCGATGAGCTGCAAACCCTCGCCCTGTGAGCCGAAGAGCGGCTTGAGCACCAGCGGCCGGCCCGGTCCCGCCTCGCGGGCGACGCAGGCGGCGGCGGCCTCGCGGCTGGAGAACACGAAGGTGTCGGGGGTGGGGAGGCCGGCCCTGGCGACGAGGAGGCTCGTCATGGCCTTGTCCACCGAGCGCTCGATGGCGCCAGGGGAGTTCCAGACCGTGACCCCGGAGGCCACGAGGGCGTGGAGCACGCCGAGCCGCATGGTGGTGGCCTCGAAGGTGCCCCCGGCGATGGTGCGCAGGAGGACGCCGTCGGGCAGGCCGTCCGCGAAGCCCGGCACACGAAGCGGCTCGCCCGCGCCGGTGACCACCGCCACGTCGGCGAGCGAAAACAGCACCGGCTCGGCGCCGAGATGTTCCAGGGCGGCCCTCAATCGGGCCTTGTGCCAGTTGCCGTTGTCGGCCGCGAGCCCGATGCGCATGGATGTGGTCTCACACGGTGATCCGGTCCCGGCCCGGCCGGGATGACAGGCGTTCCCCTCGCCCCGCTTGCGGGGAGAGGGTCGTGACGACCTCGTCGTCGGCACGGCGAGGCGGCAGCCGAGGGTGAGGGGGCGTTCCCGGAAGAGCCTCGTTCGCAGAGACCCCCTCACCCTCGCTCCGGCTTCGCCCCCACTCATCGCAGGCACGACAAGGTGCCCGCGATCCTCTCCCCGCCCGGCGGGGAGAGGGGCTGGCGCTGCGGCTTTTCCGTTCAGATCAGCTGAAGGAGGCGTCCACCAGTTCCGGCATCAGCCGGCCACCGCGGAAACTCTTGCCGGTGGTGACGGAGGTGACGATGACCTCGGCCGGGCTGAAGAGCGCGCCGTCGATCTTGTAGAAATCGCCGTTCACCCGGCCGAAGATGTCGGCGAAGGGGGCGCCGTGGTCGGCCGAGGTGGTGGAGGGCAGCTGCTCGGCGAGTTGCTTGGCATCCGCCTCGTCAGCCTCGACGAAGAGCTGCACCCGGCCGCCATAGATGATGGCGTCGTTGGTGCGGCCCATGGCCTGGATGAAATCGGGATGCTGCGGCGAGAGCGGGGCCGAGCCGATTCCGTCCACGATCTTGTGCAGGTCGAAGCCCACGGTGTGGGCCTTGTGGAGGGCGACTTCGAGGACGCGGGCGACGACCTGTGTCGCGCCGGCCAGCGACTGGGTCGGGGCGTAGATGAAGGTCAGCGCGTCCGCCGACAGGCCGCAGGCCTCGGCGACCTTGGCGATGACGGAGGCGGGCGGTCCGCCGGCGGCCTCGAGCACCAGGGCGGTCCGGCTGGCGGAATCGCGGTAGCCGAGTTCGGTGTAGAGATCTTCCACCACCGAGACCGCGCGGCCGGGGCCGGAGCCCAGGGCGAAGAAGCCAGAATCGCCGGTCTCGTCGGCCAGAGACCAGCCGGCATACTGGCTGCCGAGGCAGGCGAGCACCGGGTCGGCGGAATGCACCACCACGGAATAGGGCCAGGCCGCGATCGGCCCGGTGGGGACGATCGACACGGTGCCGAGGCCGCCGAGGCAGATCTCGGCGATGCGCCGGCCGGCCTCGATGGAGCCGCGCACGGTGGCGCCGGCATCGACCATGCGTGCGCCGTTCTCCGTGGTGACGGCAAGGCGCAGGGCCTCGGCATCGGCCACCAGCTTCTCCACGAGGGGATTGGTGAGGGCGTTTAGGCTCGGCGTGGTCCGGAGCGTGGCGGGGGGATGGGTGGTCATCGGGCTTCCTCCGTCGGGGCGAGCAGGGTCCGCAGAGTGGCGGCCCGGACGCGCAATAGGTCTCGGGTGGCGGCCGAGTCCGGGCCTGCGGCGAACACGGTGCAGAGGGGAGCATCGCGTGGCACGCAGGTGCCGGATTGTGGGCGGTCGCGAACGAAATCCGGCCAGTCGAGGGGCGGCATCGGCGCGTAGCCGGCTGCCGCGTAACAGATTTCCGTGGCCGCCGCATCCACCGGTGCGGGTTCGATTCGCGGCAAAACGCCGAGGCTCGCGTCGATATGCGCGGCCAGGAGCGGCGTGTCGCGGCGGTCGAGGACGTCGAGGGTGGCTCCCGGGCGCGGGTTGATCTCGGTGAGCCACCACCCCTTCTCCGAGACGAGGAGGTCGGCGCTGGCGAGCCCGACGAGCCCGGTCTCCGCGACGAGTCCGGCGATGACCGCCGTCACCTGGGAGAGGGTCGCGGGCGACAGGGCCGGCGCCTCGTGGGCGGCGCGTTCCAGCGCCCCGGCATAGCGGAAGGGGCGTAAGGGAGACGGCGCGCTCCATTGCTCGGTGACCGCCACGATCGCCGCCTCGCGCCCGTCGGCGAGGAAGGCGACGGCGTGCGCCGTGCCGGCGACCCGCCGCTGAAAATAAGCGCCCGTCGGTGCCCTCCCCGCGCCGGCGAGGCGGATATGGCTGCCGCCGGACCCGCCGGAGCGCTTGAGCAGCCAGTCCGAGCGATCCGTGACGGCCTCCGACGTTACCGCCGGATGCGGGATCGCGAGGCGTTCGCATAGGGCCGCGAAGGCGAGCGGATCCTTCAGCACCCGGACCGTATCGGGGCTGGCGCCCAGAAGCCTGTGGCACCGGCCGATCCTCGCCATCAGGTCGGGCGCATTCTCGAAGCCGCTGCCGAGCACGATCCCGATCGGTGGCTTGTCCGCCATGGCGGCCAGGGCATCGAGCCCGGCGAGCACGCCCTCCCCCGCCAGCCCGTCGCCGAAACGACCGTCGGCAGGGCGATAGCCTTCGGCGAGGGTGAGCGTGTCGGCATCGCCGAAGAGGTCGAGGACATAGGGGCGCAGGCCCGACCGGCGCGCGGCCTGCGCCAGGGCGCGCCCGGACTGGGCGGCGATGAGGATCGCGTCGCCCCGGGGCGGCGGCCGTTCGGATGATGCTGCCATCGCGGCGATCGCTCGGGATCACTCCTACGCTGCTGTCACCACCCTGCCTCGTCCTGAGGCGACGAGCGAAGCGAAGGCCTCGAAGGAGGCTTCCAGTTAGCTCGGCGAAAGCTGGAGGCCTTCTTCGAGGCCCGCTTTCGCGGACACCTCAGGATGAGGTCATGGGCGGGATCGAGCTGGCGGGTGAGTGCCCGTCAGCCGGCCACCTCGACGGCGACCTTGTAGGCGTCGCGGAAGTCGAGGCAGAGGGGCTCGCTGGCGGCGAGGATCTGGCGGAACAGGCGCGACTGGGTCTGGTACTTGACGTTGCCGACCGCCAGCGCGCCGATGCCGATGCCCTTGCCGGTGGGCAGGGCCACGTCCTTGGCGTTGACGTCGATCCCGGCGATGCCGGCGGGCGGCACCGCGTTCACGTCGGAGGCGACCAGCAGCTTCGGCGCGGATTCGAGATCCGTCGCCGACAGGATCGGGACGCCGGCCGGGCCGGCCGAGAGGATCACGTCGGCCTCGGCGATGGCGGCGCGGCGCGCCTCGGCGGTGGAGCCGTCGACGGCGCCGACCTCGATGCCGAAGCGCCATTTCATCGTGAAGGCGATCTTGCTGACTCGCTCTTCGCCGTCATGCCCGACGAGGACGGTCTTGGCGCCTTCCAGAGCGCCGATTACCGCCGCCACATAGGCCACGACGCCGGCCCCGCCGAAGATGACGATGCGCTTGCCCTTCAGGTCGGTGCCGAACTTCGCCTTGAGGGCGCGGGTCACCTCGGCGACCATGGCGGCACCGGTGGTGAAGGACCCGGCCGGATCGGCGACGATGTGGTTGGCGAAGGGCGGCACCAGGGCTTTCTTGGCCCGGTCCATCATGTCGAGGGCGTCCTCGGCGTTCTTGCCGCCGATGAAGATGGTCGTGCGGGCGCCATCCTGGGGCGAACGGGAGAAGATCGAATCCTGCACCAGGGAGGTCACGTCCGGCAGGGTCACGTCGGTATAGGTCGCGATCGTCTCGAAGCCGGCATCCACTGCCATGTTCACGTCGAACGGGCTCATGTGCTTGAGGGGCGTCAGCATATGCAGAATCGAGCGGGCCATCGTGTCTCTCCCTCCGCAAGTGTCCGGCGCCATCGCGGCGCCGCCTCTCGCATGTGTACTGTCGGAACCGGCCGGGCCGGCTGCGTCAAGCGTCGCTGATGCGCTTGTTGTCTTAAAGTGGCGTGACCGAGGCGCCGGTATTGCGACCGCGCGCGATCACGAAACGCAAAGGCCCTGGCCGGTCGAGGGACGCCACGAGGGCGCGTGCCTCCGCTTCGGACGGCACCAGGGCGAAACCCGTCGGCCCCCACGAGCTCTGGCCGTAGCCGGCGATTCCCTGGGCGGCGATGGCGGCGAGCGCCTCGGCCACGGCAGGGCTGGCGTAGCGCCCGCCCTGGTGAGGCGCGAAGTGATCGCCGATGAGGCGCTGGATCGTTGTGATGCCGGCGCCGAAACCATCCGGTTCGGCGGTGGCTGCCGCCGGCAGGACCTGCATCAGCACGATCCGGCAGATCGCGGCGGCCTGCTCCTCGGGAAAGCGCGGGAGATCGCGAAACGCCTCGACCTCGCGGGTGCCATGCACGCCGGTCATGCTCTCGTCGAGGATCAGCACGATCCGCCACGCCTCCGGATAGGCGAGGCGCGCGATCAGCGGCGGCGGGCCATTGCTGGCGTCACGGCCGCCATCCACGATGAGGCCGCCCTGGGTGAAGGCGGCCAGACCCACGCCCGAGCGGTTGCCGCGATCGAGGGCGTCGGCGAAGGCGTCGGGCGAGAAGGGGCGACCGTCGAGGGCGGCGAGCGCCGCCGCCACGCTGAGGGCGAGCTGCGTGCCCGAGCCGAAGCCGGCATGGGCCGGGATCGCCTCGTCCACCCGGATGGAGGCCGCTCCCCGAAGGCCGAGATGGCGCGCCGCGACCTCGGCATAGGTGCGGGCGCGGGCCGCCTCCGGCCCGATCACGTCGAGGGCGGGGGCCGCACGCGCGATGAGATCGATGGAGGGGGCGTCGACGGCGAGCCCGATGCTGCCGAAGCGCCGGCCGAGGCCCCCGTGCAGATCGAGGAAGCCGAAGTGAAGCCGCGCCGGTGCGCGCACCCTCACCGCACGGGTCCGTCCCGCCGTCTCGGCCGGCCGTTGATCCGGGATCTGGTCCACGTCGACCCCCTTCATGCGATAAGCCTTCATCCCTGCGCCGCGCGGGCCACGAGCCGAGCCGATCCGCCCCGGCGAGGCCTGACCGGAATTGCGACCGCATGGCGCTTGCCGGCGCGGGCTTCTCCCACGGAGGGCGGATCGGTCGCAAGCGTCGCCATACCATCAATCGTCGGGCTTCCGCAGGCCGGGGCTCCACCGGATGCCGGGAAGGTGCGGCGTGGCGGGACGGCAGAAGGGAGTCGACGGCGGTCGTTGGGGGGTTGCTTGCGGCGCCTCCGCGATGCAAACGTGCCGGCCCACTAGGAATGGACTGGCGCAGTCCCGCCGTGTGCGACGCTGAACACAGCGCGTGCCGGGCCCTCGTTCTCCAAGGTGTAGGCATGGCTGCCTGGGTAAAGGGTGGTGCGGCGGACGTGAGCGCAGCGGTGGAGGCCGCCGCCACGCTCCTCGCCGCAGCGAAGACTCCGATCGTCACGGGATTGAGTGCGGATACGAGCGCGGTGCGGGCGGCCTATCATTTGGCCGGACTCATCGGTGCCTCCGTCGATCCCGTCGGCGGCGACGGCCTCTATGCGGAGCTCGGCCCCCTCAGCCAGTTCGGCAATCTCAACACCACGCCGGCCGAGGCGATCGGCCGGGCCGATGCGGTGCTGATCGTCGGTTTGCGCCCGTGGGACAGGCCGATCGTGCAGGAGATCGCCGCTTCCGCGCCGGTGCGCGGTCGCGCCGCCGGTTCCGAGCGCACGCTGCTCTCCCTCGGTGGCCCCGGCGACGGCGCCACACGGCACGTCTCCTATCCGGCCGCGGCCGGCGGTCTCGCCGTCTCGGTGGCGCATCTGCGCGCCTACGTGAAGGGCAACCTCGCCGGCGAGGCGGCCTATGCCGATCTCGGCCGGCGCCTGACGACGGCCCAGTACGGTGTCGTCCTCTACGATGCCGCCGAACTCGGCGATCTCGGCGTCGAGATGCTGCAGGGGCTGGTGCGCGATCTCAACGATCTGACGCGGTTCTTCGCGCTCTCCGTCTCGGATGGGTTCCAGGGCCGCGCCGTGACCCAGCTCGCCTCATGGACCACCGGCCAGCCGCCGCGGGTCGGCTTCGGCCGTGACCTGCCCGAGCATGATCCCTGGCGGTTCGACAGCGCGCGCCAGGTGGCCGCCGGCGAGGCCGATGCCGCGCTCTGGCTCGCCTCCCTCCCCGCCCCGCGCCCTGACTGGCTCGCCGGTCTACCCTCCATCGCCATCGTCGGTGAAGGAAGCCCCGATGCCACGGGCGACGTCGCCGAGATCGTCATTTCGGTGGGCGTGCCCGGCGAGACCGCAGGTGGCGCCCTGTGGAACGAGCGCCGTGCGGCGATCACCTATTCACCTCCGGTTGGCCAGCCGGCCGACCTGACTGCGGCCGGTGTGCTCGCCGCCATCCAGAATCGCCTCACGCAGAAGAAGGGCGCCTCATGCTGATCCTGATCCAGGGCGGCCGGGTCGTCGATCCCACCGCCGGCCGCGACGGCGTCGGCGACGTCTGGATCGAGGACGGCCGCGTCGTGGCCCCGTCCGAGCGCAACCCCGACAAGACCATCGACGCCTCTGGCTGCGTCGTGATGGCGGGCGGCGTCGAGGTGCATTCGCACATCGCCGGCGGCAACGTGGTGATGAGCCGCCTGCTCCTGCCCGACCTCTATGTCAGCGAAGCTGCGCCCGAGGGCCATCCCTTCGCCCATGCCGGCGGCTCGGCCGCCTGGATCGGCGCGAACTACGCGCGGATGGGCTACACCATCGCCGTCGAGCCGGCGATGCCGCCGACGAACGCGTTGGCGACCCATCTCGAACTCGCCGACATCCCCCTGCTCGACCGCGGTGCACTCACCGTGATGGGCAACGACGACCAGCTCCTCGACTTGCTGCGCCAGCGCGAGGGCAAGGCGGCGGTGCGCGACCTCGTCGCCCTGTCGGTGGCGACCTCGCGCGGTCTCGGCGTCAAGTGCATCAACGCGGGCGGCGCCTCGGCCTTCAAGGACGGGATGCTCAATCTCAGCCTCGACGAGGAGATCCCGGTCTACGGCCTCTCCACCCGCAAGATCATGAACGCCCTCCTCGATGCGGTGGAGGAGATCGGCGTGCCGCATCCGCTGCATGTCCATGCCAACAACCTCGGTATTCCCGGCGCCGACGATTCCTTCGTGGCGACGATGGAGGCGGCGGAAGGCCGGCGCATCCACTTCGCCCATGCGCAGTTCTACGCCTACGGCGCGGTCGATCCGGCCAATCCCGGCACCGGCGGCTTCCGTTCGGCGGCCGAGCGCATCACGGAGGCGATGGAGAAACACCCCAACGCCACCTTCGACGTGGGTCAGGTCGCCTTCGGCCAGACGGTGACGATCTCGCTCGACGTCATCCGCCAGTTCGCCGGCCGCAAGGGCGCGAACCCGAAGAAGTGGATCATCACGGCGGGCGACGCGGAAGGCGGCGGCATCGTGCCGTTCCTCTACAAGCCGCGCGGCCCCGTGAGCTCCCTGCAATGGGCGATCGGCCTCGAACTGATGCTGCTCTCGGGCGACCCCGAGCGCACTATCCTCACCACCGACCACCCCAATGGCGGCCCCTTCACCGAATATCCGCGGATCATCCATCTGCTGATGGACAAGGAGGAGCGCGACCGCGAGATATCCTCCCTGCACAAGGTCATCGCCGAGCGCTCTGGCCTCTGCGGCATCGAGCGGGAATACACCTTCTCCGAAATCGCCCAGCTGACGCGCTCCGGCCCGGCCAAGCTCCTCGGCCTCGCCGATCGCGGCCACCTGCGCGAGGGCGCGCGCGCCGACGTCGCGATCTACCGCGACGAGAAGAACCGGACCGCGATGTTCGCCCGCGCCAAACTGGTGCTCAAGGACGGCCACGTCATCGTCGAGGATGGCGAGATCGTCGATTGGCGCGCGGGCCATACCCTGGAATTGACGGTGGAATCCGACAAGGCGATGGAGACGCGCACCGACGCTTATCTCGATGCCCGTTTCGGTGCCGGTCTCGACAGCTTCACCGTGCCGGACGAGGCCTTCCCCGTGAGCGATGTGTTCGAGGACGTGGCATGTCGAGCTTGAGAATGATGCCGGGCCTGATGACGACGCCTCGCGTGGGTACGGTGACCGAGCATGACTGACCTGACCCTCAACGGCATCCCGGTGATCGACACCTTCGCCGAGGCGTTCGACGTCGCCGGCACGGCGCTGATCATCACCAACGACACCGCCAAATGGGCGATGATCGCCGCGGTCACGATGACCGGATTCGCGACCTCGGTGATCGGCTGCGGCGCCGAGGCCGGGATCGATTGCGAACTCTCGCCGGAGGAGACTCCGGACGGACGCCCCGGTGTGCGGGTGCTGCTGTTCGGCTTCGAGCCGAACGGCCTCAAGGACCAGCTCCTCAAGCGCGTCGGCCAGTGCATCCTCACCTGCCCCGGCACGGCCTGCTATGCGGGTGTCGACGGGCCGCACAAGATCAAGCTCGGCGGCGCGATCCGCTACTTCGGTGACGGCTTCGCCGTGGCCAAGCGCCTGACCGATCCCGTCACCGGCAAGGCGCGGCGCTATTGGCGCGTCCCCGTGATGGACGGCGAGTTCCTGTGCGAGGATTTCGTCCGCGCGGTGGATGGCGCGGTGGGCGGCGGCAACCTGCTGTTCCTCGGGCGCAACCATGCCGAGACCCTCAAGGTCGCGGAGATCGCCGTGGATGCCGCTCGTTCGGTGGCCGACGTGATCCTGCCCTTCCCCGGCGGCATCGTCCGCTCCGGCTCGAAGGTCGGCGCGCGCACCAAGGGCATGATGGCCTCCACCAACGACGCCTATTGCCCGACCCTCAAGGGCCGGGCCGGCTCGGAACTCGCGGCCGAGGTCGGCGTGGTGCTCGAGATCGTCATCGACGGGCTCACCTCGCGCTCGGTGGCCGAATCCATGCGCGCGGCGCTCCACGCTTCCACCGAAGCCGGTGCCGCGCACGGGCTCGTCGCGGTGACGGCGGGCAATTACGGCGGCAATCTCGGCCGCCACCATTATCACCTGAAGGACCTGCTCTCGAAGGAGCCGGCGAGCGAGGCTGGAGCGGCATGAGCACCCTCACCCTGCGCCAGGAGCCGCCGGAGCGGCTCGATTTCCTCCACGTGACTCCGCTCTCGCTGAGCGGCCTCTCCGAGACCGAGGCGGCCAGGCTCCCCATCGGCACCAGCCGACGCGGCCTGACGCTGGGCGACGTCTTCGCCATCAGCCTCGACGGATCCGACAGCCTGACCATCGAGGGCGGCTCGTCCCGCTTCGACAGTGTCGGTGCCTCCCTGAGTGGTGGCTCGATCCGCGTCGTCGGCGATGTCGGCCAACGTCTCGGCGCCGGTATGGCGTCGGGATCGGTGACGGTCACGGGATCGGCCGGGCCCTATGCCGGCTCGGGCGCCAAGGGCGGCACGATCACCATCGAGGGCGATGCCGGTGATCATGCCGGCGGAGCGGTCTATGCCGCCAAGGCGGGGCTCGACGGCGCCACGCTGGTGATCCGCGGATCGGCCGGCGATTACCTCGGCGACCGCATGCGGCGCGGTCTGATCCTTGTCGGTGCCGCGGGCGCCAATGCCGGATCGCGGATGATCGCAGGTACGATCGCGGCCCTCTCGGTGGGCGACCATCCGGGCTACGGCATGCGGCGCGGGACGATCCTCGCCGGCGGACACGGTGCCCTGAGCCCGAGTTTCGTCGAGACGGGAACGCACGATCTCGTGTTCCTGCGGCTGCTCGCCCGGTCCCTGCGTGCCCTCAGCCCCGCCCATGCCGACCTCGCCTCCGGTGCGCTCAAGCGCTATTCCGGCGATCTCGCCACCCTCGGCAAGGGTGAGCTCTGGGTCACGGCCGGGCGATAGGCCCTTCGATTCCTCCCCGGCGGCGGCACGGCCCCCGTCGGGGAGACGATCCGCGAAGCCTTCAGGGGCATGGCTTCGATCGAGGTTGCCCGTCGGGCATTGCCGGAAGACCTGCCGCCTCCCGCGAGGGATGGGCGTCGCCGTCGGTTCACCGGGCACTCCCGCCAAACTCCGAGCATAGTCGGTCCGGGTAAGGCCCGCGACGGCCAAGCACCCAAGGCCAAGACCGATCACTGTCAGGACAGGTCGGACCTTGATGGAGCGGCCGTATTGCGGTGTTGCCTTGCTCCCCGAATGTCTCGGTCTCGCCTTGAGGCAGCGGCCGGATCACCAGGATGGATGGATCCTGCCGCGACGGGGCTGCGAATGCCGCAGCGGGCTGAATGCCGGCTTCGGACGCGCGACCACGGAATCGTCGGGCGCGCTTAACCTTCTGTTACCTGCATTTGCTTGCCGAGCCTTGCCGATGGAGCGACGCCTTCGCATCGCTCACCAGACGGGTAATCTTCGCATCGCAAGCGGGGACAAAAAGCTGTTCCTAATTCGCGTGATGCAGAATTGTTCCGCTTAATAAATGCTTGCGGGAAGTGAAAGCCGGTCGTCACGGCAGTGTGATCTGGATCAGCCGCGAGGTGAGCAGGAAAGGCACCGGAAGTGCGCCAGAGCACGTCACTGGCCTCTCATTCCTCACTTGCGCCTAACCTTTACCCTTCGTTGACGGGTGCCGCTGTATTCGATGGATGTTGTTGCAGGAATGCGACAGACCTCACGCCCGTCCGAGCCTACAAGCACCTAGGCTTAATGCCCATCAGGACCAGACACACAATGAAAAGACTGCTTCTCGCTACGACCGTTCTCGCCGGCCTGACTGCTGTCGCTTCGGCCGCCGACCTTCCCCGTCGCGCCGCCCCGCCGGTCTTCGTCCCGGTCCCGGTCTTCACGTGGACGGGCTTCTACGCCGGTATCAACGCCGGTTACGCTTTCGACGCCGGCAAGGAAGGCCCGAACTCCTTCCCGGTGGCCAGCCGCTTCACCGCCGCCGGCGTCCCGCAGGTCGCCACCTTCAAGAAGGACGGCCAGGACGGCTTCTCCGGCGGTGCGCAGATCGGCTACAACTATCAGTTCACCCCGGGTTCGGGCGTTGTCGTCGGTATCGAAGCCGATGCTCAGTACCTCGATTTCGGCGCCAAGCGTCGTGACTCCGGTGTCGTTGCCGCTCCCGGCTTCGCCATCAACGACCCTCGTGGCCTCTCCAGCCTCGACTACTTCGGCACCGTCCGCGGTCGTCTCGGCTACGCCTTCGACCGCACCCTCGTGTACGGCACCGGCGGTTTCGCTTACGGCGCCGGCAGCAGCGAGCGTGACTTCGGCGGCTTCCGCGGCAACGACGACTTCCGCACCGGCTACGCCGTCGGCGGTGGTATCGAATACGCGCTCCCCACCGAGTCGTTCTTCAACTTCTTCCGCGCTTCCGCTGTGACGCTGAAAGTCGAAGGCCTGTACGTGAACCTCGATCGCGGCAACCGCAATCAGGGCGCCTTCATCATCAACACCGCCAACAACGCGGTTGTGCAGTCGATCAGCACCGGTCGTCGCGACGATGAGTTCGCCGTCGTCCGCGCCGGCCTGAACTACAAGTTCGGCACCTACTAGGATCGTCCATGATCGTCGCGCGGTCCTCACCGAGGATCGCGCGGCATCAGGATCGTCCACGTGAAAAACCCGGCCTCGCGGCCGGGTTTTTTGCGTTGACGGACCTCTCTCGCAATTCACCCTGGTCCGGACGTCCGGAGCGCAAGCGAAGGGTGATTTGGAGTTCATCGCGGGATGTGCCGCGTCTGCGACTTGGGGGAGGCGCCGCGCGGCTCTTCGCCACCGACTCCGTTGGCGCTCCACCCCTGGGAAGAGAGGCGGCTCGAATAGGCAGAACTCGCGCCCCGCCTGTCCTCAGATGTCGAGTGTCGCCTCGTCGGCGAAGGCGGCACGCTCGGAGATGAAGGCGAAACGGGCCTCCGGCTTGTTGCCCATCAGCCGTTCCACGGCATCACCGGTGGAATCCCGCGCCTCGTCGAGGACAGCCACGCGCAGGAGCGTGCGCTTCTTGGGGTCCATTGTGGTCTCCTTCAACTGCGCCGGCATCATCTCGCCCAGGCCCTTGAAGCGGCTGATCTCCACTTTGCCGCCCTTGAAGACGGTCTTGATCACGCGCTCCTTGTCGGCGTCGTCACGGGCATAGACCGTCTTGGCGCCGTGCTGGAGGCGGTAGAGCGGCGGGATCGCCAGGTAGAGATGGCCCTTGTCGATGAGCTTGGGCATCTGCCGGTAGAAGAAGGTGATCAGCAGGGATGCGATGTGGGCGCCGTCGACATCCGCGTCGGTCATGATGATGACCTTCTCGTAGCGGAGGTCTTCGCCCTTGTAGCCGTTACCCGTGCCGCAACCGAGCGCCTGGGTCAGGTCGGAGATGAGCTGGTTGGCGCCCATCTTGTCCCGACTGGCCGAGGCCACGTTGAGGATCTTGCCGCGTAGGGGCAGGATAGCCTGGCTGGCGCGGTCGCGCGCCTGCTTGGCCGAGCCGCCGGCGGAATCGCCCTCGACGATGAAGATCTCCGAGCCGGCCGTACCCGCCTTCGAGCAGTCGGCGAGCTTGCCCGGCAGGCGCAGCTTGCGAGTCGCGGATTTGCGCGCGACCTCCTTCTCCTGGCGTCGCCGCAGGCGCTCCTCGGCCCGGTCGATCACCCAGTCGAGGAGCTTGTTGGCCTGGGCCGGGGAGGCGGCCAGCCAGTGGTCGAACGCGTCACGGATCGCCGTCTCGACGATGCGCGAGGCTTCCACCGTGGCGAGCTTGTCCTTGGTCTGGCCTTGGAATTCCGGCTCGCGGATGAAGACCGAGAGCATCGAGGCGCAGGTCGCCATCACGTCGTCGGTGGTGACCGAGGTCATCCGCTTGGCCTGGCCGACGCGCTCGGCATGCTCGCGCAGGGCGCGCAGCAGGGCCACGCGCAGGCCGCTCTCGTGGGTGCCGCCCTCGGCGGTGGGAATCGTGTTGCAGTAGGAGTGCGAGACCCCGTCTTCCACCACCATCCAGGCGACGGCCCATTCGAGGGAGCCGTGGCCGCCGGGCTTCGTCACCTTGCCGGCGAAGACCGCGTCGGTGACGAGCTCCTTGCCGTCGAGGTCGCGGGCGAGATAGTCGCGCAGGCCGCCGGGGAAGCGGTGCACCGTCTCGGCCGGCACGTCGGCGATGCCCTCCAGCAGGGCGGGGGCACAGCGCCAGCGGATCTCGACGCCGCCGAACAGGTAGGCCTTGGAGCGCGCCATCTTGAACAGCCGGCGCGGATCGAACTTCAGCGCCCCGAAGATCTGCGCATCGGGGTGGAAGCGCACCCGCGTGCCGCGCCGGTTCTGCACCCGGCCGACGGTTTCCAGCGGACCCTGGACATGGCCCCGCGAAAAGGTCTGGCGATAGAGAACCTGGCTTCGGGCCACCTCGACTTCGAGGATGTCGGAGAGGGCGTTGACCACGGAGATGCCGACACCGTGCAGGCCGCCGGAGGTCTCGTAGACCTTCGAGTCGAACTTGCCGCCCGCATGCAGCGTGGTCATGATCACTTCGAGGGCGGATTTGCCCGGAAATTTCGGGTGCGGGTCCACCGGGATGCCGCGGCCATTGTCGGTGATGACGAGGTGGCCGGTCTCCTCCAGCTCCACCTCGATGTAGCTGGCATGGCCCGCCACCGCCTCGTCCATGGAATTGTCGATCACCTCGGCGAAGAGGTGATGCAGGGCGCGCTCGTCGGTGCCGCCGATATACATGCCCGGCCGGCGCCGGACCGGCTCCAGGCCTTCCAGCACCTCGATCGACGATGCGTCGTAGCCGGCTTCCGCCGCATCGACCGGTGCTCTCTCGAGGGGAGCGCGCGCCGCCGAAGCGGCCTTCGCGCCGCGCACGGGCGCCTGACCACCCGCGAACAGGTCGCTCGGCCGGCCGCCGGCGGGGGCCGGAACGGCCTGACGTGAGGTCTCGCGCTGAGTCATGGGCCAACCATACAGGAACGAAACGGAAACGTGAAGCGATGCCGCCCTCTTCGGCAGCCGCTCTCCCGGTGTTCCTGCGCAGCTTGCGCCGATTCCGTTAATGCTGTGTCGCCGGGGTACCGGAAGCGGGGGCTCGGCCACGCCTGCCCCCCTTGGCCGGAGGGGGCGATCGCGTCGCCCCGTCAGCTTCCGACCCGGCCACCGCCACGCCTGGTGATCGCGACGATGGCGGGGCGGGGCGGCATTCCGTCGATGAAATCCGGCCAGCGGGTGGAGGGCGCCTCGAAGGTGGCGGGCATGGCCTTCGGATCTTCCTCGTCGGCCTCGCCGGGATGCTGCACGGCGACGAAGAACGTGGTGTCGCCGGGTGTGAAGTAGGGGCCGCACATCTCGGCGCCGTTCGGCACCCTGAAGAAATGCTTGCCCGTGCCCCGTCCCTGCCCTTCCGTCTCCATCGCCCAGATGCCGTCGTTTCGCCCCGTCTTCGACGGCGAGTTCCCGTCGGTGGCGACCCAAAGCCGTCCCTGCCCGTCCACCGAGCAATTGTCCGGCATGCCGAACCAGCCGTCCTTCGTCGTCGCCGAGGAGAAGGTGGCGCCGACCGCCGCGATGGAGGGATCGCCGCATTTGACGAGGATTTCCCAGGCGAAGCCCGAGGCCGCGTGGTCGCCGTCGTCCGGGGTCAGTTCGACGATGTGGCCGAAGCGGTTGTCGGGCCGCGGGTTGGCGGCGTTCACGTCGCCCGCCTTGCGCTTCCCGTTGTTGGTCAGCATCACGTAGACCTTGCCGGTCTTCGGGTTGGCCTCGACATCCTCCGGACGGTCCATCTTGGTGGCTCCGAGGAGGTCGCTGGCGCGCCGGGCCTCGATGAGCACGTCGGCCTGGGCGGTGAACCCGTTCTCGGGTGTCAGCGGACCCTGTCCGAACACCAGGGGCATCCAGGCCCCGCGCCCGTCGGCATCGAACCGGGCGACGTGCAGCGTGCCGGAATCGAGGATATCGCGGTTGGCCGCCCGGTCGGCGAGGTCTACGGCCGCGTCGGTCACGAACTTGTAGACGTAGTCGAAACGCTCGTCGTCGCCCTGGTAGACGACGTACCGACCACTCTTCGAGACGATGCCGGCGGCGCCCTCGTGCTTGAACCGGCCCATGGCGGTGCGCTTCGTCGGGACGGAGGCGGGATCGAACGGGTCGATCTCCACCACCCAGCCGAAGCGATTGGGTTCGTTCGGTTCCTTGGACAGGTCGAACCGCTCGTGGAAGCGGCCCCAGGCATAGGCGCTGCCGGGCAGGCCGAGACGCTTGTGGTTGGTCGCCTCGGCCGACCCCTCTGCGAGGGTGCCGGAGAAGTAATAGTTGATGTTCTCCTCGCAGGTGAGCCACGTCCCCCAGGGTGTGGTGCCGCCGGCGCAATTGTTGATCATGCCCTTCACCGCGCGGCCGGACGGGTCGTCGGTGGTCTTCAGCCGATCGGAGCCGGCCGCCGGGCCGGAGAGGGCCATCGGCGTCTCGACGGTGATGCGGCGGGCGTATCGCGACCCCGGCACCACGGCCCATTTGCCGTCGTTACGCTTCACCTCGATCACCGAGCCGCCATGGGCGGCCATCTCGATGTCGACGAGGTCGCGATTCATGCCCTTGAAGGCCACGGTCTTGATGTCCTGGCGGCCGAGGCCGGGAAACATCAGTTCCTCGTTGGTGTATTCGTGGTTGACCACGAGAAGGCCATGCGCGGCCGGATCGGCGGCGCCGGGCATCGGGAAATAGCCGACGAAGTCGTTGTTGTAGCCGAATTGCCGGGCCTGGGCCGCGGCGCTCTGGTTGAGCGGGTCGAAGGCGGGCGCTCCGGGCAGGACCGGATCGCCCCAGCGGATCAGGATGTCGGCATCGTGCCCCTCGGCCACGTGATGGTGTGCGTCCGATCCCGCCTCGATCTCCGTGAACGGGAACGGCGTCGCCTGTCCCTGCGCCGCCGCGGCCGGGCCGGCGGCGCAGGGA
>NZ_VRVC01000097.1:0-20518 GCF_008040005.1 Methylobacterium sp. WL19 | reverse complement strand
CGGCACATGCCGACGCAAGTGTAAAGACTGCGGATCGCAGCAAGGACTTCAACGACACAGGTTGGTCTCCAAACGACGAGAAAGCTACAGAGATGACGAGCGGGGCGGGTGGCGGTTATGTTTTATTTTTCTGATATTATAGTTTGAGCAGACTTCTGCCGGCGGCCCTTGTCAGTGGCCGCCGCTGCGGGCAGCGTGGCGGAGAGACTGTCTCGAAGCGCCAGACAACATCTTTGATTGTCTGCTTCCTGTGCGGATCTGATCTTCTTCAGACCCTGGCTGTTATAGCTTTTGCACTATCTTAAGCGTTCCTGCCGCCTGATTTATGGGTAAAATGGCAAAACACAAAAGTCTATAAAACGCACATGTCCGGTTAAATGATGTTCACGCGGCCTATTGTTTGAACAAGTGCCTGGTTAATGATTTTTGTATCGGTTATTTTGCAGAAATTTAGAGCACAATGCAATAAATAGCATATATTTTCGTCATTTGTATTTGATTAATGTGCGATGTGCTGCGAGCGTATTTAGAAACTTCGATCTAATCCTGTTTTCTGAAGCCGGTTGGGGCGGGGGCTTTCCTCGAAGATTTCGATTGATCAGAGCGCAGGACTATACGACTGAGTCAGATGCAAAGGCTTATTAAATACGCGAATGTAGGCGGCATAAAACGAGACAAACTGTCAAACAGTGTTGAATATTGACCCTGGATCGGCGTCGAATTTTGATCCCCTGGATGGGTATGGCGGGACGCCCCTGATCAGCTCGGCGAAGCGGGTCGGGGTGGCGCAGCCGGGCTGATCAGGGAGCCAGCAAACGCGACGTGTGCGCCGGCCTCGGGCGCGGTTTTTTAAGTGCCAGCTCTTGTTGCCGGTGTCGACGATCTCGCAATGGGGGGTGAGCCGGTCGAGCGGCGCCGCTGTCATCTTGGCGTCGCTGGCGAACACGCTGGGCCATTCCCCGAAAGCGAGGTTGGTGGTGACTACGATCCATGTGGTCTCGTAGAGCTTGCTGATTGGCCTGCTGCAGGTTCCGTGGCCCCCAGTCTGGGTACCATGACGGAACCGGAAGTGTGGGATGCAGCGTCGCAAGTTTCGTCGTGAGTTCAAGGTCGAGGCGATCCGGCTGGTCGAGCAGCGAGGCGTTTCGGTGGCTTAGGTTGCCCGTGATCTGGACGTTGACGAGAACGTCGTGCGCAAAGGGTAGGGAGCTCTCGTCTGATCCCGCTTAGGCGTGTCCCGTTCCTGGGCAGGTAAAGTCTGAGCAGGTCGAGATCGAACGTCTTCGTAAAGATGCTCCTCGTCTGAAGGCGGAGGGTAAATTGAAGTTCAGCGAAGTAAAATCCTTAAAAGGCTGCGGCGTACTTCGCGAGGGGTGCGATGTGAAGTTTGCTTTCGTGGCCAAGCATCGCGCAATCTTGCCGGTCACCTGGATGTGCAGCGCCTTCGACGTGTCCAGGTCCGGCTTCCATGTTTGATTCACGGGGCAGGCGAGCTAGCGAGCCCAGGACGACGTTGCGATCTTGACGAAGGTGCGGGCGAGCTTCGCGGCGAGCGACCGTACATACGGAGCCCGTCGGATCTGGCGCGACGTGCTGGCGGAGGGCATCTCCAGCGGGCTGCACCAGATCAAGCGGCTCATGCGGGAGAACGGATTGCGGGCCGGTCCGCGACGGCGCGGCCTGCCCAAGGATGATGGCGAGCGCTCCGTCGTCTCCCCCAATATCTTGGATCGGAAGTTCGAAGCGGATCGGCCGAACCAAAAGTGGATCGCCGACTTCACCTAGATACTGTTGGCGAACCGGGCAGCTGCGGCCAAAGCTGCAAACCGCGTCTCGCGTGTTCTGGCCGGGGCGTCTCTGTCAGCCAGTGTACGGCGTGTGAGGCATTCATCGCGGCAGCCACGCAGACATGCTGCAGTCCGGTCTTGGCTTGGCCGATGTCTCGGCTCCGGCACAGACCTACGGAGCGTATGCCCTGGGAGGGGGGGCCTCGATTCCGGCGCGGATGCGATACCGCTCTTTCCAGACCGGATCCTGCATCCGGTCCTGCGCGGCATTCAGCACCTCGTATTCCAAGCGTGGCAGGAAGTAGACAGAGCGGCGCCCCTCTTGGAGGAAGTACACAATCGGCGCGCCAGGCAGGCGCCGCAATCGGTCCGGCTGAACACCGCCTGGACGCGTGGGGCTCCGACCTCGTCATGGATGGCGCGCCAGGTCGCCGGCGTCTTGCCCTGCGGACAGGTGACCCGCTCGTGCTTCCAGTCCATGACGAAGTGGCGCTGCTCGCAGGCTCGTTCAGCTTTCGTTGCCCGCTGCGGCATGGCGCGGACCGGCCCTTCCAGCGCGACGGCACGGTCTCGCCGGCTTCCGACCAGCAGTCCCGCATCGACGTAGCCGGCATCCACGAAGTGTTCGGCCGGCAGAAGATCCTTGGCGGCCAGCTGCTCGTGAATCGCGGCCGTGCTCGCCATTTCGGGCTGCATCGCGGGGCAGGTCATCACGTTCGTGACAAGATGAGCTACATCCGGGTCGCAGACCTCGGGGTCGGAGGGGGATTGCAGCCGCTCACCGACCGGCGGCAGCTCCGGACCGCTGCGCCAGTGCAGCGTCCCGCCTCCCTCACGGGCATAATGCACGCGCCACACGTCGCGCAGGGTGCTGACCATCGACACGCCACGTGCCTCAGCGGGTGCATCCGGCGCGTCCAGGGCCTCAAGCAGACAGAACCCGTGGACACCGATCGCGAGAGGGAGTGCTTCCCGCTCCGCCCGACCTTTGGGCGGCCGGTAACCCTCGACCCGGCGTCCGTAATGCTTGAACCAAACCGGCTGCGTGATCCCGCGCAGCCAGCCCGGCGCGACGGCGGCCAGAACGTGCGTGCTATCAGTGCGCTGCTTGCCGCGTACCTTGACCAAGCCGCGTGCCCTGAAGCGCGTGAGCATTCGATCCAAAAGCAGGTGCTCGGCGTCGCCGGCGATGAGGCGGGCGCGGAACTCAGTCAGTGCACTGAAGTGGAAGCCCGGCTCGGTGAGTTCGAGCCCGAGCGCATACTTCCAGTCGATCCGGGCACGCACGGTATCCGCAGCTTGGCGATCGCTCTGTTGCTCTGAGAACTCAAAGACCGTGAAGAGAGCCAGCCGCCACGGCGGAAGCCCGAGTTGACCACGGGTCGGGTAGAGGCCACCGAAGTCCTCGTCCTGATAGAGGGCGCTGAGTGGCCGTCGTTCCCTTGGAGAACGCCGCCTTCGCAAGCCGCACTGTCTCAGGCAGGATCGTGCCGATCGGAAGCTTATCGAGCATCGCCATTACAATGCCCGCAACCCCTGATTCGCCGACAGTATCTCACCTACCTGCCGACTGCTGCCGCCGTCCTCTACCTCAGCGTCGGGCTCGATGCCTTCAGCCGCCGGATCGTTGGGTAATCACCTCCGCTCGGAACTCGTCCTAGACGCTCTGGAGATGGCCATCACCCAGCACAGGCCCCGTGGCGTGATCCATCGCTCGGACCAGGGATCGCAACACACGTCGAGGGCCTTCGGCAGCTGCTGCCAGTAGGTGAGCGTGCGACCCTTGATGGGTTCGGTCGGCGCCGCCTACGACAATGCCATGGCTGAGGGCTTCTTCTCCATCCTCAAATGCGAGTCGCTCGCCCGCCGTCGCTTCCGCTCGCAGGCCGAGGCTCGGATGGCCTGCTTCCGCTACATCGAGGGCTTCTACAATCCGCTGTGCCGGCACTCAGCGCTCAGCTACCGCTCGTGCTTCGTCTACGAACAGGAAACTCAGTCGGATCCGTTGCCGGAGACTCAGCTCCACCAAGCCCCCTGATCCGACCATAGAAACGGGGCAATCCGAGTTTTGTGAGAGACACAAAGGCTGGCACGCCCAGCCGTCACGCTCTTCCGAGCATTGTCATATGGGCGAGGTCGGCTTCCGGCGGCTTGAGCAGGGCCGCCGCCAGATTGGCCTCGAGCACGATGAGATCGCTATCAGGATCGGGCTCCCACCCGCAATTGCAGCCGCCTGGACCTTCGTGGGCCTCGGCGATCTGTCGATACAGCGTTCCGATGGTGCGCGCCGCTACCGCCAGCGCCTGGAGCGCCGGAAGAGGTTGTCGGTGCAGACTGGTCCAGAACGCGCGTCGCAGTGCCTCGTCCAGTTCGCTTCCCTCCTTGGGCGGATCGATACAGGGCCGGGAAGAACGGATAACACTCACGCGATCTCTCCTTTTACGATCGGGATCGGTTTGTGCATCAGGCCCGGCTCCTTTGCGGCAGTCAGGAAATCGACGAAGTCTGCGATGCGGTGCAGACGCATGTCGACGGTGCAACCATCCCACCATGCCAGCCGTGCATAACCGCGGATCAGTTCCAGCACCCGTTCCATCTCGTCCGACCTCCAAATTCTGCAGTGCCCCGCCAGCGGGCATAAAGACGCAAGCTGATCGATCAAGCAAGCGTATTGGCGAATATTGGAAAGAGTATAAAACTCACGCAAACCGTTCGGGCTACAATTTAGATTTAGATCTATTCTACGTTGCCTGCCCTTAGCGCCTCGTTTTGCGGGGTTGAAGCAAAAATGGCGTGCCTTCGTATCTGCGTTCCCCACCCTGAGCACCTTTTACGAAATGGCGATCGAGGCGGGCTGCCAACGCGTTCGGCAGTCATCGCCAGCGGCGGAGAATGCCCCGAAATCTACGGTGATGCGGCCGCCCTGCTACCGGAGGTGGATGTGCCGAATGTGCCCGAGACCCATAAGATCAGCATCAATCCACACCTGCTGCAGGAAGCGATGTTCCGGGCCGCCATCGAGAAGCTTGGTGCGGATCGCATCAGTCCCATCTCGCTGCGATCGGTTGCGTTCGACGAGATCGAGGGCGTGATCGGGGACATCATGAACTGCGAGGAGATCGTCTCCACCTCGCTCCACGGCGTCATCGTTTCCCATGCCTACGTTATTCCCTGTCAGTCGCTCCGCGTGACGAGCGACCTGGAAAACGCGCGGGATTCGTTCAAGATATGGGATTACAAGCTCTTGGTCGGTCTCGATGATCCCGCTTTCGGCGTCCCTCCGAGATTTATCGACTTGAAGTGGCTCGAAGCGTGCGAGTGCGTCCTGCTGCCGTCGCCGATCGACACGACGGCTCTCCGGGCACCGTTCCCCTTCCCCGGCTGATTGAAGGCCTGAACGGCGAGGCCGGTTTCCGGCCCTAGCACCACCCGCCGCAGGGCCGAGGAGCTCTCTTCCCGCACGCCCTCTCGAGGGCGTTTTGATGCGCAATCCCAACAGGCGGGTCGCCTTATCTATCGCTCGTGAATATGAGCCCAAGGCGCTCTTGCCCGACGCGGAAACAGTCAGGCGGGAGCCGGCTTTCCGCAGAATCCGGTCTTCTAAGCTGTGTGCGTGGCCGCACATCGATGTCGAAACGGGCTGACTACCTCATGGTCAACCCCACTTCGATCCTGGCAACCTGATCGTGGCCGCTCTCGCGAGGAACGGATCGCATCGGTGCGCCGAAAGGCACCGGATCTCAGATGGATCGGGCAATCGGTAGTCGAACGATGACCATGACGCACACGACCTCGGCTGAGGACGGCCTCTCCCTACGCTTCTGGGGCGTTCGAGGTTCCACGCCTGTCAGCGGGCCGGATTATGCCGAGTTCGGGGGCAATACGCCTTGCATGGAGGTCCGCTGCGGCACGCGCCTGTTCGTGGTCGATGCCGGGTCCGGCCTTAACGCTTGCGGTCTCCATCATCGCGAGGCGCTACCCAAGGAGATCGATCTCCTGTTCAGCCATCTCCATCTCGATCACACCGCTGGGCTGCCGTTCTTCAAACCGGTGATCTTCAACCCAGAGCGGACGATCAACACCTATTGCGGGAACCTCGACGGGGACAGCGCCAAGGCGGCCCTGGACCGGCTGTTCTCGCCGCCGCTGTTTCCGGTGACGCTCGACGTCATCCCGTGCACATTCTCCCATCACGGCTTCAAGGCGGGCGAGTCGCTGAGTTTCGCCGACGGCGCGCGGGTCGACACCATCCTGCTCAATCATCCACAAGGGTCCGTGGGCTATCGCTTCGACCATGCGGGCAAGCGCCTTTGCATCATCAGCGACATCGAGCATTCCGACCCCTGGCCCGACGAGGCCCTTCGTCGCTTCGTGGAGGGGGCCGACCTGCTCGTCTACGACGGCATGTTCACGGAGACCGAGTATCCCCGCTGCTGTGGCTGGGGGCACTCCACCTGGGAAAAGGGCGTCGAGCTGGCGCGGGCGGCGGGGGCGAAGGCTTTGGCGATCATTCATCTCCACCCGTCGCATGGCGATGCGCAGTTGCGCAGCGTGGAGGCCGAGATGCAGGCCGTGATGCCGACCGCGTTCATCGCGCGCGAACGTCAGATGGTCGCCGTCGGCGAGGTGACGGAGCCGGCCCGCGACGGCCGGCACCTGTCCCTGATCAAGACGGCCTGACGGCCTCGTCGCGGCCGAGGCGGCTGTTGCGCCGGCTCCAGGCGAAGTAGATCACAAGTCCTACCACGAGCCAGGCAAGCAGTCGCAGCCAGGTCTGGCCGTCGAGGGACACCATCATGGCGAGGCAGCTGACGATGCCGAGGATCGGCACCAGCGGCACCAGCGGCGTCCGGTAGTCCCGTCGCGCATCGGGCTGGGTCCGGCGCAGGATGATGACCCCCGCACAGACCAGGATGAAGGCCAGCAGGGTGCCGATGCTGGTCATGTGGCCGAGCTGGCTGATCGGCAGGAACCCGCCGAGCGCGCTGGTGAACACCATGAAGAACAGGTTCGAGCGGTAGGGCGTCTTCCAGGTCGGGTGGATCTTCGAGAAGAAGCCCGGCAGCAGCCGGTCCTGGCTCATGGAATAGAACACGCGGCTCTGGCCCAGCAGCAGGACCAGGATCACGGTGGAGAAGCCGGCGATGACGCCGAGGGTCACGAGGCTCTTCAGCCACGGGAACGGGGTCTGGGCGATGGCCGTGTTCACCGGGGCGGCATCGCCCTTCATGGCGTCGTAATGGACGAGGCCGGTGAGCACGCCGGCGAAGGCGATGTAGATGACCGTGCAGATGGCCAGCGAGCCGAGAATGCCGATCATCATGTTGCGCTGGGGGTTCTTGGCCTCCTGCGCCGCCGTCGAGACCGCGTCGAACCCGATATAGGCGAAGAACACGACGCCGGCGCCGCGCATGATGCCGCTCCAGCCGTACTCGCCGAACGTGCCGGTATTCTCGGGGATGAACGGCACGTAGTTCTGCGCCTTGATGTAGAACAGGCCGACGCCCACCACGACCGCCACCACCGCGAGCTTGATCGCCACGACGACGGCGTTG
Organism: Methylobacterium sp. WL19; assembly: GCF_008040005.1. Lineage (NCBI taxonomy): Bacteria > Pseudomonadati > Pseudomonadota > Alphaproteobacteria > Hyphomicrobiales > Methylobacteriaceae > Methylobacterium > Methylobacterium sp. WL19. The sequence goes on along the minus strand of NZ_VRVC01000097.1, from coordinate 13,176 downwards.
ACGCGGGCGGATTCGCGGATGCCGATCATCAACAGGGCCGAGACGGCGACGATGATGAGGATGGCGGGCAGGTTGACGATGCCATGCGCCGTCACCCCGTCGACCGTGTAGGTCTCGAAGGGGGAATTGACGAGGCTGGGCGGCAGGTTGATGCCGAGCGTGTCCCGCAGGAACCGGGTGACGTAGCTCGACCAACTCACCGAAACGGTGGCCGCGCCGACAGCGTATTCCAGTACGAGATCCCAGCCGATGATCCAGGCCACGAACTCGCCCATGGTGGCGTAGGCGTAGGTATAGGCCGAACCCGCCACGGGGATCATGCCGGCGAGCTCGCTGTAGCACATGCCGGCGAAGGCGCAGGCGATCGACGCGATGGCGAAGGAGATCACCACGGCGGGGCCGGCATGCTCGGCCGCCGCGATGCCGGTGAGGGAGAACAGGCCGGCTCCGATCACCGCGCCGATGCCGAGGGCGACGAGGCTCCAGGGGCCGAGGGTACGTTCGAGCTTGTGCTCACCCCCTTCGGCGTCGGCATTCAGTCGCTCGAGGGATTTCGTCCGGGTGAGATCGCCTGCGAGGCCTGATGCCATTGATCGATGCCCTTCATGGTTGGAGCGCGGAGGTCCGGCGTCCAGCGCATGGCGACCATGCAGCTTTCCCGCCAAGGGCTAAACCTTGGCCATTCAACGAGGTTCCGGCAAAATGACGCGCCGTCTCGCGGGTCGCGGAGGCCGCCCGAGGCGGCAAGCCCCGGCCCTTAGCCGCAGCGTCTACCGCGTGGCTGCCGCGAGACAGCCAGCCGCCAGATCCTTGAGGATCGCTCCGGCGCGGGCGGAGATGTCCGGCCCGGCCGTCTCGGGCGTACCGTCGGAGAAGGGCGGTTCCGGCGCATATTCGGCCACGAGCTGGCTCGTCCTGGCATAGTCGTCGCCACGCAGGCGGGCCGCCAGGACGAGGGCGAAGTCGAGGCCTGCGGACATGCCCGCGGCCGTGATCCGGTTGCGGTCCACCACCACGCGCCGGTTCACCGGAATGGCGCCGAGGCGGGGCAGCACGGTCTCGCGCACGCACCAATGCGAGGTGGCGCGGTAGCCGTCGAGCAGCCCCGCCGCGCCGAGGATGAGCGAGCCGGTGCAGACGCTGGTGACCCAGGATGCGCGTGGAGCCCGGTCGCGCAGGAAGGCCAGGGTCGCCGCGTCGCGCATCTGGGCGGGGGTCGCGTCGCCGCCCGGCACGAAGAGCACGTCGATATCGAGGGGGCAGGTCTCGAAGGAGGTGTCGGCAATGAGGGTCAGGCCCGTATCGCTCGGAACGGGTCCGGCTCGGCGGGAGACGAGATGGAGCCGATCGCCCGCCAACCCGGCCAGGATCGCCTGCGGGCCCACGAGGTCGAGCGCCGTCATGCCGGGGAACATCAGCATGGCGATCCGCACGGGCGGCCGCTCGGGCGCCGCCGCGCGAGCGGCCTCGCCCGGACCGGACAGAACGGCCGCGGTCAGGCTCGCGGTGAAGGCGCGACGATCCATGGACGATCCCTCCCGATGGCCATGCCCTCCCGATGGCCATGACCGGATCATATAGACCACCGATCGCGCCAGCAGAGGCCGCTGCGCTTCGGGACATGACCAAGATGTCGCTGCCTCCGGCGCCATCCGCCGCATGTGGACGCGAAGGGCGTACTTCGCCATATGCGCAGCTTGGCGGGATGCGTGACCGGGTGGGATGCGCTACAACCCCGTGACATGCTACGGGCTCGCCATCGACGTCAGGCGGACCGATCCGATACGGCCGGCCCGAACCGGACGATTTCCTGCCAAACGATCAGAATACGACGAGCCATGACACGCGACGTCCTTGACACCAGCCCCGACCGATTGAGCGACACGAACGGCGACGGGCGGCCGAGCCTGACGGCGACCATTCGCTCCCATCTCGGAGACCAGCTCCGCACAGTCTACGACCGCCTCGGCACGGACGAGCCGTCCACGCGTTTCGCCGAGCTCATCGAGAAGCTGGAAGCCGCCCTGAAAGCGCGCGGCGAGCAGGTGGAGCCCGAGTTCCGCAACGGTCTGCTCGCGGCGGTGCCGTCGCTGCGGGCCTTCGCGCTCTCGCTCACCAGCAATCCGGCTCGCTCGGACGATCTCGTGCAGGACACCCTGCTCAAGGGCTGGCAGCATCGCGCTCGGTTCCAGCCGGGCACGAACCTCAACGCCTGGCTCTTCACCATTTTGCGCAACATCTTCTACTCGGACCACCGCAAGCGCGTGCGCGAGGTGGAAGACCAGGACGGCTCCTACGCGGCGCGTCTCGCGACGGCACCGCACCAGGGCGACCGCCTCGATGTGGAGGACCTGCAGACGGCTCTCGCCAAACTGCCGCCCGACCAGCGCGAGGCCCTCGTCCTCGTGGGCGCCGAGGGCGTGTCCTACGAGGAGGCGGCCACGATCATGGGCTGCAAGGTCGGCACGGTGAAGAGCCGCGTCAGCCGCGCCCGCGGGCGCCTCGCCGAATTGCTCGGCTACGACGAGGAAGACCTGAGCTCGGACCGGCTGATCCAATCGGCCATGCCGAAGGACGCCTGATTCCGGCCGCCGAGCCGTCGGGATCGGCGCTCCTTCGCACTCACGAAGCGCTATCGTATCGCGACACCGGGCACATGAGGAACGTCGTCCCCCACTCGGGGGCATGGTTGGGACAATCCGGCAAAATCGATTTTCGAGGCATCCCTTTCCGGAGATCGGGCGTTACTGCCCCGAACCCCGCTGAGCGTCACCGTTCGCGGGTCATCGGATACGGAGATCTCGATCATGAACATCAAGACCCTTCTCGCCGCTTCGGCGATCGCCCTTTCCCTCCCCCTCGCGGCCCAGGCCCAGGGCCTCGTGCGCGGCGCCGAGCGCGGCGCGCAGGACGGTGCTGACGCGGCCGGCCCGCTGGGCGCCATCGTCGGCGGTGCCGTCGGCGCAGCGACCGGAACCGTCGGTGGCATCCTGGGTGTCGACGACCGCCCCCGTTTCCGCCAGTACGTCACCCGCGAGCGTCACAGCTCCTACGCCTATGACGGCGATGTCCGCGTCGGCGCGACCCTGCCCGGCACCGGCGTGACCTATTACGACGTGCCGTCCGAGTACAACGCCCGCGGCGCGCGCTACACCATCGTCAACGACCGTCCGGTGCTGGTGGACCGCAGCCGCCGCATCGTCGAGGTCATCGATTGATCGTCGACATCGATCGACGCTGACCATTCGGCAAGAGCCCCCGGTGCCACGGCACCGGGGGCTTTTTCGTGGATCGAAGAATCGTCAGGGTTCGCAGGAGAAACACCTGAAATACCGGCGCAGGATCGGGTACCCTCAACATTTGTGAGTCGGTACGCGCAACACTCGCCGCCCCGGCCGGTTATTGCTCTTGACTGAGGGAGACACCCGATATGGCAAACGATCCGATTCTCCGCATTGATCAATCGGCCTCCGGACAGTCCGGCGCCGCGGATGTCGATCCGTCTCTGCCCGAGCCGGTGCGGGACCATCTCGGCCAACAGCTGCGCTCCGTCTTCACCACGCAGGACGATGCGCCGAAATTCCTCGGTGAACCTGCCGTGCCGGAGGAATTCGCGCCGCAATTGCGTCGCCTCGAGACTCGGTTGAAGACGCATGAGGAAGGCACCGGCGCGGTCGAGCAGGCTCTGGATGGCCTCCTCGACGACCTGAACGCACAGCCCGCGACGTCGATCTGAACTCGGACCTCGGGACCCTAGACCTTGGGTTTGGCCGCGAGGATATCGCGGATCTCGCCCAGCAGCTTCACGTCCGCCGGGGTTTCGGGAAGGGGCTTTGCCTCCTCCTGGGTCTGAAGCTTGTTCATGGCCCGGATGACGAGGAACAGCACGAAGGCGACGATCATGAAATTGAGCGCCACGGTGATGAACTGGCCGTAGCCGATCACCGCGCCCTGCTTCTTGGCATCGGCATAGGCCGCGCCTTTCTGCACGCTCGACGAGAGCGCGATGTAATAGTTCGAGAAATCGAGGCCGCCCGTGATCGCCCCGATGATCGGCATGAACACGTCCTGGACGGCCGACGTGACGATGGAGCCGAAGGCGGCGCCGATGATCACGCCCACCGCCAGGTCGACGACGTTGCCGCGCAGCGCGAATTTCTTGAATTCTTCCAGCACCGTCGCCTCCAAAGCGTGAGCCCAACGGGCTTCCCGCAGAGACGTTAGGCGAGCCGATCAGCTTTCGACAGGCGCCGGTTCGATCTGTCCACGGCCGGTTGCGTCGAGACGCTCCTCGATCTTCGCCCGGCGCCGGTACTGCGCGGCCCCGATCGGCAGGGTGACGAGGTAGCCGCCCGCCATCACCACCATGGCCTCGAACGGATAGCTGATGAACAGGCCGAAGGCCGCGACCACGACGAGGAAGATCGGCAGCACCCATTCGCGCGGCACGCGCTTGCCCATGGTCTTGCCGGAGAAGGTGGGCACGGTGGAAACCACGAGGAGGGCGATGCAGAGCGTGTAGCCGAGCACCACCGGCGCGGCCCAGCGCTCGAACGGCAGGCCGAGGAAGTGGAGATAGAGCGGCAGTAGCGCGGTCAGCGCTCCGGCCGGCGCCGGCATGCCGACGAAGAAGTCCTTCTTCCAGGCGGGCCGGTTGGGATCGTCGAGCATCGCGTTGAAGCGGGCGAGACGCAGGGCCATGGCGATGGCGAAGATCAGGGCGACGATCCAGCCGAGCGAGCGCAGCTCCTTCAGGGCGAAGCCGTAGAGGATGAGCGCCGGGGCGCAGCCGAAATTGACGAAATCGGCGAGGGAATCGAGCTCGGCCCCGAAACGCGACGTGCCCTTGAGCATGCGGGCGACGCGCCCGTCGATTCCGTCGAGGAAGGCGGCCGCGACGATGGCGATGACGGCGGGCTCGAACTTGCCCTCGAACGCGAGACGGATGGCGGTCAGCCCGAGGCAGACCGCCATCAGGGTGATCATGTTGGGCGCGATCATCCGGAACGGCACCGCCTTGAAGCGGCGCGGCTTCGGCTCGTTGGCATCCGGCTCGAAGGGCGGAAAGAGATCGTCCATGACGCGCCTTTTCAGAAAGACGGGCGAACGGGCCAATGGGGCACCGTCCGCGAAGGATCGCGACCCCGCCCGGGCGGGGCCGGGCGAGATCAGATGCGGCGGAAGCTGCGCTCGGGGCCGCCGCCGAGATCGGCGAGCACGGTCTCGCCCGCCACCGCCTTCTGGCCGAGGCCGACCAGCACGCGCGTGCCCACCGGCAGGTAGACGTCGACACGCGAGCCGAAGCGGATCAGGCCGAAGCGCTCGCCGACATTCAAGGTATCGTTCGCCTGCACCCAGCCGACGATGCGGCGGGCCACCAATCCGGCGATCTGCACGACGCCGACGCGCAGGGGGCTGCCGCGATGGGTGGTCTCGATGACGAGGCCGTTGCGCTCGTTGTCGTCGCTGGCCTTGTCGAGTTCCGCATTGAGGAACAGGCCGGGCGTGTAGACGATCTGGCCGATCTTGCCGGTGACGGGGACGCGGTTCACGTGGCAATCGAACACGTTCATGAAGACCGAGATCCGGGTCATCGGCTCCTGCGGCAGGTCGAGCTCGGGCGGCGGCAGGACGGTGGAGATCAGGTTGACCCGGCCGTCGGCCGGCGAGACCACGAGACCGTCCGCCACCGGGGTGACCCGCTCGGGATCGCGGAAGAAGTAGCAGACCCACAGGGTGAGGATCAGGAAGATCCAGCCGGCGAACTGGGCGAAATAGCCGAACAGCACGGTCAGCACGATGCCGATCAGGATGAAGGGGTAGCCCTCCTTGTGGATCGGCACGAGGGTTCTGCGGATCGTCTCAAGCAGATCGGACATGAAGATTCGGTACTCCTGCGGACCGAGGGATCGGCCGCGCCCGCAATGCGGCCGGGTTGGCAGTCCCGACGGCCTGCGTCAACTCTCGGAGCGGATCGGCGGCGCCCGCAGGGCATCCCCGGCACCGGACCGGCCTTTGCGCATTCCGTTTGATGATGCCTTAAGCACCGCGCCGCTAGACCGGGATGGGATCGGGCGGGGAGCGGGGATCGGATGCTGGGTCGGGCGCTGATGCATGTGCGAGCGGCGATCGCCCTGCGGGACTGTGCCGCGAGCGCGCCTTCGGATATCGAACGCCACCTCCTGATGAAGGTGGCCGCGATCCACGAGGCCCGGGCCCGCAAGGTGCTCCGCGCGAGCCAGAGCCAGGGCCGCCGTCGCTGAGGCCGGCGCGGCACGGGCTCCGGTCGCTCCGTCACCAGAGCGGCACGGCCCCCGCGCGCCGGACGAAGGTCCGGGGTGCGAAGCGCCAGAGCCGCTCGGCGCCCGGGAAGCGCGCGATCTCGGGGGAATCGAGGAGCACCTCCGCCCGCCCCGTCATCTGCAGCAGGTCGCCGGTGGTGAAATCGATGACTGCGAGCCCGGCACGGGGATTGGCGCGGATGTTTCCCAATGTGTTGAAGAAGCGGTTGCCGGAATAATCCGGGACCGTGAGCACGTCGTCCTCGCTGACGCGCACGAAGCCTTTGGGGCCGCCGCGATGCGAGACGTCGACCTGCCGGTCCCCGTCCTTCCCCTCCGCATAGGTGGCGACGAAGACCGTATCGGCCCCGGCGATGAGCGCACGGGCGCTCTCGTCGAGGCCATGGCCGGTCTCCGGAGCCGCCGCGACGGGATTGCGCCAACGCTCCGCACCCTGCCGGACGTGGATGTATTGCGGGCAATTGCCGAAGCTCTGCTGCACCCGGAGCTCGAAACCGTCGCCCTCCCGGCGCTCCACGATCCCGTTCAGGCGGTTCCTCCGCCGCGTCGCCAGATCGATCCCGAGCAGACCCACCGCCGCACCCTCCGTCAGGCCCGCCACGGCCGGATCGCCGGGTTCGGCGGCTGCCCGAACGCGCAGCCGGAAGGGGTCAGGCGCGTCGACGAAACCCGGTTCGCCCGTCCGGACCGTCGCCCAGACGTCACCTGCAGGGTCCACCGCCCCGAGCACCACGAAGGGCAGGTGCCGGAAGAAGTCGCGATGCTGCTCGATCATATGGTCGCGGATCACGCGGGGGCCGATCTCGGCCATGCGCTCGGCGACGCCGGCATGGTCCTGGATCGCGATCTCGCCCGGGTGCCAGGGCGAGGCGGGGTGAGGGTCGGATGAGGACATGGGGCATCTCCTGTGGCAGGGGGTCGTCTCAGGCCGCGCGCAGGCCGGCCGCCGTCGTCGGAAAGGCCACGAAGCCGGGCAGCGCCTCGATCCGGCCGAGCCAGGCGCGGATCTCGGCATAGGGCGCGAGGTCGACATTCCCCTCGGGGGCTGCGGCGACGTAGCTGTAGAGGGCGACATCCGCGATGGTCGGGTGGTCGGCGGCGATCCAGGCGCGATCGGCGAGCTCCGCCTCGATGCGGCCTAGGATTTGATGGGCACGGGCAATCACTTCGGCCGTGTCGAAGCGAGCGCCGAACAGGGTGATCATGCGCGCCGCGGCGGGGCCGAAGGCGATGGGTCCGGCCGCCACCGAGAGCCAGCGCTGCACCCTCGCCGCGGCGGCCGCGTCCTCGGGCAGCCAATCCGTGCGCCCCAGCTTTTTCGCCAGGTAGACCAGGATGGCGTTGGAATCCGGAACCACCACGTCGCCGTCCACGAGCACCGGCACCTGTCCGAACGGGTTCAGGGCCAGGAAATCCGGCGTCTTGTGCGCGCCGGCGGCGAGGTCGACCTCGACGATCTCGCAATCCGCGCCCATCAGGGACAGGAACAGACGCGCCCGGTGCGCATGCCCGGACAGGGCCATGTGGAACAGCTTCATGATGGATCTCCGCGACAGCCGGACGAGGGCGCCGGCCACGGACACATCAGAGACCCTTGCCTGGAACGCGTGAACCGGCATTCTCCGCAATCGACTATTCCGCTGGATGGAATAATCCGAGGGTACGGAGGAGGCCGGCATGGATCGGTGGCAGGCGATGCGGGTCTTCGTGCGGGTGGCGGAAAGCGGGGGCTTCGCTGCTGCGGCGCGCCAACTCAACATGAGCCCGCCCGCCGTGACCCGTGCGGTGGCCGCCCTGGAGAACCGGATCGGAACCCGTCTTCTGACGCGGACCACGCGCTCGCTGATGCTCACCGAGGCGGGCGGACGCTATCTGGAGGATTGCCGCCGCATCCTCTCGGACATGGAAGAGGCGGAAGCACTCGCGGCCGGCGCATACGCGACACCTTCCGGAACCTTGACGATTACCGCTCCGGTGCAATTCGGCCGGCTTTATGTCTTGCCTGCCGTCACCGAATTTCTTGCGCGCTACCCGGCCGTCAGCGTGCGGGCGCTGTTCCTCGACCGGGTGGTCAACCTGATCGAGGAGGGTGCCGATGTGGGAATCCGCATCGGGCACCTCGCCGATTCCGGGCTCGTCGCGGTCCGGGTCGGCACGGTCCGCAGGGTTCTCTGCGCCGCGCCGGACTATCTCGACCGGCACGGGACACCGGAATCGATGGGGGATCTGCACCGCCACGCGACCATCGGTTTGATGGGAACGCGACTGCCCTTCGAGCGCCATTCCCCGGCCGAAGGGCCGACGCGTGGCGCCACGCGATGTCGGTTGATCTGCAACACCATCGACGCGGTCCTGGCGGCTGCCATCGCGGGCCAGGGGATCGCACCCCTGCTGTCCTATCAGGTGGCGCCATCGGTCGCCGAGGGCCGGCTCAGGCTGGTCCTCGACGATCCGGAGGCGGTGCCGCTCCCGGTCCATATCGTGAGCCTGGAGGGAAGGCGCGCGCCGGCCAAGGTGCGCGCCTTCATCGATCTGGCGGCGGCAAGGCTCCAGGCCGACCCGATGGTCAATCCCGGTCGTGGCTGAGAGCGTGTTAGAGTTGTTTTTCCAAGGCGTTACCTCATCCTGAGGTGCCGCGTAGCGGCCTCGAAGGAGCGCTCCAGATGTCGCAGTAAGCTCTGGATCCCTCCTTCGAGGCCCTTCGCCGAGGCGAAGGGCACCTCAGGATGAGGCGGTCTGCTGGGAGCAGCGGCTTTGGCACGAGCATCCGCTGAGACATCCGATCAGACGCTCGTAGAGCCGGTCGGAACGCATTCCTTCCCTGCACCTGAGCGCCGGGAGCGTGGCGATTCAGGAGACCGGGGGAAGGCGCATCTGCTTGCGGTAGCTCTTGTCGAACTGCTTGGCCGGCACGAAACGGCGCAGGAGGCTGGCCTGCCGCGCCATCGATCCGGCGGTGTAGCGCAGATGCGGCGCCGTCGCGGAGGCGGCCTTCACCACCACCTCGGCGACGATCTCGGGCGCGTCGGCCGTGGCCATGACCTCCCGCGTGAAACGCTCCCGGCCCGCGCGATCGGAATCGTAGAGGCTCAACGGGGCATCGGGGGAGACCAGGTTCGCGTCGAAGGCCGTGCGCGTATAGGCCGGCTCCACCAGCACGACCCGGATCCCCTGGCCGCGGACCTCGTGGTCGAGGGATTCCGAGTAGCCTTCCAGCGCGTGCTTGCTGGCCGAATAGACCGCCATGTAGGGCGCCGGGACGAGCCCCAGGATGGAGCTGATGTTGACGATGCGGCCGCCCGACTGCGCCCGCATCAGCGGCAGCACCGCCCGGGTCGTGCGGATGACGCCGAACAGGTTGACGTCGAAGAGCGCCTGCGCCTGCGCGACCGTGGATTCCTCCGCCGCCCCGCTGATGCCGAAACCGGCATTGTTGACGAGCAGATCGATCCGCCCGGTCTCGCCGTGGACCGTCTTCACCAGGGCCTCGACGGACGCGTCGTCGGTCACGTCGCAGGCCAGCATGGTGATGTCCCCGTCCCGTCCCTGAGCGGGTCTGCGGCTCGTTCCGTAGACCCGGTAGCCCGCCGCTTTCAGGGCCTTGGCCGTCGCCAAGCCAATGCCGGATGCCGCTCCGGTGACGATGGCCGTCTTGATGTCAGTCTTGCCCATGACGCTCTCCCGCGATGCGCCCCCTCGGGGGCCGCTTCGGCTTATAGATTATGACCATAATCTATAATTGCAAGACGTATCGGGGGAGCCGGCCCATCCGCGATCGCGTGCGTCGACTTCACGTGGTCACTGCCCAAACCGCGGGCAGGCGAGCGGCTGAAATTTTATGGGCAGTACCGTCCTCTCACGATCCTTTGCGGACATTTGCAGCAATCTTATTCTACTCGACAAATTTCAGATTGATTATCGTATTTCTCGTCCCGTTCCCATTTTCCAGAGTAACCACAATCGCCAAGCGTCAGAATTTGACTGTCGTTAGATAGAGCGAAAAGACAGTTTTGCTCGTTCTGATACTTGTCCCAAATCACAACGTGTTGGCCTACTACGCGCCAGCGCTCGCAGGAGGCGTTTGCTCCACCATCACTTTCGAGTGACACACGCACGCTTGCACGCCCAACCTGGAAGCATCGCATGGTCAAATTCGAAAACTTTCGCTCCGGTTGAAGAGGTCCTGCATGTTTCCAACAACCGAGCAAAAGGCGTTTGGCGCGATATAAGGACGCCCCATCGGCATGTGCTGTTGCTGGCACTGCCATGATTGGTCCAGCGGCGAGCGAAATTAGAGCAATTCGGGCCGCTCGAAAAATAGAGAGGGCGCGCATTTGGTTTTTCATGGCAGCAGCATGGAGCATATAACTACCTCTTTCCACCCACTGCAGGCATTAACAGTGCCTCACAAAACTCCCGATCATGGTCGATTCTCGCGTTAAGCACGGCAGCGCAGCGGTAGTTTTTCGAGAGACACTAAAGTCTAAAATTGTAATATCTCGTTGATCGCAAAATGACGGCTCAATGTGCCCGGCGATAGCGCAAGAAAATCAAATACCCGATCTGACCAACAAGCCAACCAACGCTGTAAATCATTATCATGCTTCCGATGTAAAGGATTGGAGTTACGAGAGTATCGGGCAGTTGGTTTATAGTAGGCATAAGCCTTGCTGAATCGATGACAATAAGGGCTGGGGCGATAGGAAGCACTTCCACTAAAAATTTTGCCTCCTCGTCTCCTCGTATAGAAGCAGCGTAGAACCACGAGGCGAGCGAAAGTGCTGCGTAGGCTGCGACGAGAATGAGCCCGACTTTGCTGATGCTCTTGGCTCCTATCCACATTAAACCTACTGTACCCCAGTTTTTTGAACGCAAGGTTTGCTCATGAGCGATCATGCGCAACATGCACATCAAACTTGACCGGAACGGTCTGCAGCGATGGCAAATCTTTCAGCGCTTCAATGCGAGCTTTATATATCCCGGGCTCAAGAATATATCGTAAGATTAGCTTTGCGTAATATTTATCCGTAAATCCATCGCCTATAGGATCGTCATAGGCTTCGTCAAGAATTAATCCGTTGTTTTTGTCGTCAAGACGAACTATCTTCAAGCGAACCGGAATTGCTAACCCGTTATCAATTCGGCGTTTTGTTGTAATATTATATCCACCGTGGCCGGCTAGTTTTCTTACGCGATCTCGATCTTTATTTCGATCAGGATCGTCGCGACTGCCTAAATTAAAATATAAATTAAGATAAAACGAATGACTCGCCTTTTTCCATACGTTGAATATAAATTCGGCTTGAGACGATTTGATCCCCGCCTGGAACGGAACTTCTTTGCTGTCAAATTCAGCCGCGTTCGTCGGTGCGTTTGCACATGCCAAAGCTCCCAACACGACAATGTAAATTCGAAACGGGTGGCACTTCATATTCGCGACCATCATGTCAACTTATAAAATTTTTGCCTTAGCTGGATTGCGGTTAGCCAGCAGAGTTTAGTGCTCTAGGCGTCACGCAAGTGCGTTATAACGAGCCACAAAACTATATGTGATAGCAAAATTGCCCAGCAGGCAATAATCGCGTTCCACCCTTTGCGGCCATTACTCTACGGCTTAAACTCCAGGGCTCGCCTAAAATCGTCGTACGTTTCTGGGTAGGGTGGTGGCGTTCTAAGAGCGCTCTCTCCGTCTGGAGGTTTTGCCGGCTTTTCATGAACCCACGACTGGCATTGGCCACACGCAGTGATAACCCACTGCTCTCCACGCCGTGTGACTATAAGCGCCGCGTCCTTCGTACCCTGAAAGCCGATGATGGGCCACCAGTCGGTCGTTCCCCATCTTGGCTCTGACCAATCGCTAAACAGGACAGTCTTTCCAGCGATAAATGTAAGCTCGGGTGTGATTGCCTGATCATTGATCCTGGCGATCAGTGTCATGCAATAGTCGGCATTGCAGTCTGCCTCTAAACGCAGGATGTGTAACTCCGCATTCCGACCGAAGCCGCCCCGCAGCATCTTCATATTGGCTAAAGCAGCCTCGGCATCATTTGGCCGCAGCACACGCACGAGTTCCGCGGCCCGTCCCTTCAATGCCTCCGGCAGAGGATCGTCAACCCAAGACGTGACAGCTTGCCCTCGTGCAGCACCCACCATTGCTATGCTCAAGGCCAGCGCTAAAGTTGCCAAAATTTTCATCGTTGACTCTGACAGGGCCTGCAAAAATCAGCATTCATGCATCGGGCTGCATGTTCCGTAACAGCAATGGCTTGCAGCGTGTAGGAGCTTGGTGTGCCAGCCCCACAAGTCGCATTACCCGACTATGCTAACGGGCATGATGAGGGTTCTTCTCCCCACCCATCTCGGGCGTTTAGGGATGGGTACCCAGTCTCGGATGTCCACCACGAGGAGCAAGCCGCCGTCACGACACCAGTGGCGGTGGTCCTCAACCGGACCTCGGTGACCCCGCCCCATGGATCAGAGCCATCGAGACCCGGTTTGAGCGGCCCTCGAAGTGTGGCCGGACACGGGACCGATGCCGAAATCTCTATCTCCGGCCTCGGCGGCGGAGCCAGCGCCGGATTGCGATGACGAGAGCCGCCGCGAGCACCAGCAATCCGAGAACCGGATGCACGATGGCGCCCGCCTGGAACAGGACGAACACGCCGAGCACCGCCATCCAGGGCTTCAGCGGAGTGTCCTCTTCGATATCGCCGCCGGGCGGCGATACGGGACGCGGCTGGTCGGAGGCCGGCGCGGGGCGGCGGCCGATGGAGGGCAGGCCGCTGCGTCCGGGTACGCTTTGGGCGGGCCGCTCCGCCTCCAGCAGGATGGGATCGGGCTGCGGCGGCGGGCGTTCGGCCGGGCTCCACCAGCC
>NZ_VRVC01000096.1:0-20541 GCF_008040005.1 Methylobacterium sp. WL19 | reverse complement strand
ACAACGCCGCGATCGCGGCGCTCGCCGCCGGCCGGGACGTCCCGGTCTCCCTCGACGCCCCGGCTCAGCTCCTGCTGGCGCGGGTTCAGCATCTCGCCCGTCGCGGCGTGACCGAGGAGATCGAGCCGCTGATCGAATCCCTCGACCGCCGGGGCGAGACCGAACTTTCCGCGCGCGCCCGTTATGCGCTCGGCAATGCCCGCCTGCGCCAGGCCTTCGACCATCTGGAACGGAGCAACCTCGATCCGGCCGGACCGCTCATCACCTTGGCCCGTCAGGATTATCGGCGCGCGCTCCAGGGCCGGCCGGACCTGTGGGACGCCAAGTTCAACCTCGACGTGGCCTCGCGCCTGCTCCGCGACTTCCCCGAATTCGACCGCAAGACCGGCGACGAGCTGAAGGCCGAACCGAAGAAGATCTGGACCGAGATCCCCGGCCAGCCGCGGGGCGAGCCGTGAGCGCGCCCGGCTTGGTCCGGCGAAACCTGCGCGACCGGCGGTTCCAGCTCCTGGCCGGCGCACTGGCTCTCGTAGCGCTGACTTTCGTCGCTCGCCCCCTGCCGCTGACCCGCAACGGCGTCGAGATCCTCGCGGTCCTCGACATCACCGGCAGCATGAACGTCCGCGACTACGTCGGGGCGGACGGCAAACCGGCAAGTCGTCTGGAGACGGCGAAGGCGGCCTTGCGCGAACTCGTCACCTCGCTGCCCTGCGGGTCGCGGGTGGCACTGGGCCTGTTCACCGAGCGCCGGCCGTTCCTCCTGTTCACCCCCATCGAAGTCTGCGCCGATTTCGCCCCCCTCGACGGGGCGCTGAGCGCCCTGGATTGGCGCATGGCCTGGGAAGGCGACAGCCGCATCTCCGCCGGGCTGTTCCGCTCGGTAGAGATGGCCGCCAGTCTCGGCACCGACATCGTCTTCATCACCGATGGCCAGGAAGCGCCGCCCCTGCCGAGCACAGGTGGCCCCGCCTTCGACGGCAAGCCGGGCGCCGTGCGTGGCCTCATCGTCGGAGCGGGGGCCTACGCCCTGTCGCCGATCCCGCGCTACAACGATCGCGGCCGCGAGACCGGGTTCTACGGCTCGGGCGACGTCCAGCAGGAGAACCGGTTCGGACCGCCCCCCGCCGATGCCGAGAGCCGCGAGGGCTACAACCCGCGCAACGCCCCCTTCGGCGCCGCGGCGGCCTCCGGCACCGAGCATCTCTCCTCGGTTCGCGAGCCCTACCTCAAGACCCTCGCTCAGGCGACGGGCCTGACCTACGCCCATCTCGACGGCCCTGCCGGGCTCGGCCCCGCGCTGGTCCGCGCGGCGACCCCGCGCCCGCTCCCCGGCAGCCTCGACCTGCGCCCCGTCTTCGGCGGGATCGCTCTCGCGCTGATCCTCGCCGTCTTCGCCGCCCCTCTGTTCGGGGTCGGCCGTTTTGTCCTGGTAAAGAAGGTCTGATCGATGCGTTTTGCCCTGCCGTCCGCGTTCCTCGCTCCCCTGGCAGCCACCGCCTTCCTCGCAACCACGGCCCTCGCGCACGGCCCGACGCCGCAGAAGGTGGATCAGTCCATCGCCATCGCGGCAAAGCCCGATGCCGTCTGGGCCGTGGTCGGCGATTTCGCCGGCATCTCGAACTGGCATCCGGACGTGGCGAAAAGCGTCGGCACCGGCGGCAACGCCTCGGGCGGCCGTCGCACGCTGACCCTGAAGAACGGCGGCACCCTTGAGGAAGGCCTCGACGAATGGGATGCGGCCAAGCGCAGCTATTCCTACCGCCTCGGCGATGCCGACCTGAAGGCGCTGCCGGTCTCGTCCTACTCGGCGACGATCACCGTGACGCCGGAGGGCGAGGGCTCGAAGGTCGAGTGGCTCGGCCGCTTCTATCGCGGCGACACCGGCAACGAGCCACCGGAGGAGCTCAGCGACGCCGCCGGTAAGGATGCGATGAACCTCTATTTCAGCAACGGGCTCAAGGGTCTGAAGGCGCGCCTGGAGGGCAAGACGGCGCGATGACTCCTTTGCGCCCGATGCTCCTTGCCGGTCTCGTCCTGACGCTCTCCACCCCTCGGGTGGAGGCCGGGCCCGTCTATGTGGCGAGCCAGGGAGCCGGGACGCTGAGCCGCATCGAGGCCGGGGCAACCACGGTCGCGGCCACCATCGCGGTGGGGCAGGGGATCGCGCAGGTGGCGGCCGGAGCGAACGGCCGCCTCTACCTGAGTCAGCCGGACCACGCGGGGATCGACGTGGTCGACGGGCGAACCCGTGTGGTCCTGCAACGCCTGCCGTTTCCGGGACAGGCCTTCGGCATCGCCGCCTCGGCGGACGGGCTGAGCCTCTTCGTCGGCGACTGGGCCGGGGGACGGGTGGTCCGCCTCTCCGCATCGACGGGCGCCGTCGAGGGCGAATGCCCCGTGGGCAAGGACCCGGCCGGCCTCGTCCTCGACCGCAAGGGACGGCTTTACGTCGCCGACCGCGAGAGCCGGCAGGTCAGTGTCATCGACGCCGCGCGCATGGAGCGGGTGGCGACGGTGCCGGTGGGCGAGGGGCCGTTCGCCCTCGGGCTGAGCCCCGCCGAAGACAGGCTCTACGTGGCCAATGTCCGCAGCGGCGACCTCAGCGTCGTCGACACGGGCAGCCTGACGGTGACGGCCACGGTGAGGATCGGCGGGATGCCCTACGGCGTCGCGACTAGCGAGGACGGCAGCCTCGTCCTCGTCACCAACCAGCAGGCCGGCACCGTCGCGGTGCTCGACGCGGGCAGCCTCGGCCTCAAGGCGACGATCCCGGTCGGGCGCTACCCCGAAGGGATCGCGGTCGATGGGGCCTTCGCCTACGTGGCGAACTGGTTCTCGGATTCGGTCTCGGTCATCGACCTGAAATCGCTGACGGAAACCGCCCGCATCCCCGTGGCGGAGGGGCCGCGCAGCCTCGCCGTCGGCTCGAACCCGGAGGCGGTGCGATGAAACGGATCAGCCACGCGATCCTGTGCCTCCCCCTCGCCCTGGCGGCCTGCGACAAGGGCGACGAGGCCGGCAGCGAGGCCGCGAGCACCGGCGATCAGGCCCTCGTCGCCACGAAATCCGACGCCGACGTTCCGACCTGGCTCTCGCATACGGACCCGACCGAGCCGGCCCGGTGGCTCGCGAGCCGCGAGATCGGCAGGCCCGCCGCGGAGGTGGGCTCGCAGACCGAGCATCTCCGCCACAGCCTCGCCCGTGCCAAGGAGGTCTTCATCGAGGATCCGCGCATGATGGCCAACCGCATCGTCCAGCTCGGCGAGATGCTGGCCGAGGCGGGAAAGCCCGAACCCTATGCCGATCTTCTCGACGGGCTGGAGGAGGTCGCCGCCGCGACCCATCGCAAGCAGCTCTTCGGCGAGATGTGCCAGCACTATTACAACACCCGCCAGCAGGGAGCCGACCGGGCCACCGCCCTCACGAGGCTGAAGGAGCGCTATTCGCTCCAGGGCGAGGGACGCGTATCGCCGTGACCGCCGTTCTCGTGGTGGACGATCATCCCGTGGTCCTGCGCGGCTTCCGGCGCCTCATGGAGGATGCCGGCGTCGAGACCATCCACGAAGCCACCGACATCATGTCCGCCTACCGGATCTTCCACCGCCTGCGCCCGCCGATGGTGGTGGCCGACCTCAGCCTGCAGGGGGAGGGGCTGTCCGGCCTGTCGCTGATCCGGCGGATCCACACCCTCGCGCGGGAGACGCGCATCCTCGCCTTCAGCATGCACAACGACCCGGTGATCGTTTCGCGCGCCCTGGAGAGCGGCGCCATCGGCTACGTCTTCAAGGATGTTCGGATAGCGGAATTCCTCAAGGCCTTCGAAGCGGTACGCGCCGGGCGAAGCTACCTCGATCACGACCTCGCGGTAGAGATCGCAGTTCTGCAGGCCGGAGCCCGCCGCTCGCCCCTGGCGGATCTGAGCAACCGAGAGCGTGAGATCCTTTCCCTCCTCAGCCGTGGGACCTCGTATCAGAGCATCGCCGACACATTGTCGATCAAGTACCGCACTGTCCTCAACACCTGTTCCGCCATGCGTCAGAAGCTCGGCGTCCGGACCTTGGCCGATCTCATTCGCTTTGCCGTGGACCAGGAAAAACGGGTGCGCTGAACCGCGTTCTCGACACCCGACGCATCGACCATCCTTCGCCGTTTGCGAAGGATCGGTCGGCGACATCCGAATTGCGAACCACTCCATTTCGAGATCAATGTCCGCGCGGTGAGACGGGAGACCCATTCTGCCCGGCTCCAGCGGAGCATTCCCCGCAGATGCAGGCGGCGTCCATCCTCGCAGATGAACAGACGGTTCTCGTGACCGGGATGCTGCTCGTCGTTTGCATGGGCCTGTGGGCGACCGGCATCGTTGCCGAAGTGGTCACGGCGATGCTGTTCTTTGCCGCCGCGATGCTTCTGAAGCTCGCGCCTGCATCGACTGTCTTTTCCGGCTTCTCCTCGTCGGCCTTCTGGCTCGTACTGAGCGGGATGGTGGTCGGCCTCGCGATCACCCGGACCGGCCTCGGCACCCGCCTAGCGCGCAGCCTCGCCGGCCGGCTATCGGGCTCCTACACGGGCTTCATCGGCGCCGTCGTCACCCTGTCCTTTGCCCTTGCCTTCGTGATGCCCTCGAACCTCGGGCGCATTGCGCTGATGATCCCGGTGGTGTTGGCGCTCTGTGACGCGTTCGGCCTGGAGCCCGGCCGCCCCGGCCGGAGCGGGGCGGTTCTCGCGGTAGCCCTGGCGACGCCGCTCTTGTCCGCGGCGATCCTGCCCGCCAACGTCCCCAACCTCGTCATGGCTGGCACCGCAGAGACGCAATACGGCCTGCACCTCGCCTATCTGCCCTACCTTCTGCTCCACGCCCCCGTCCTCGCCGGCGTGAAGGGCATGATCCTCGTGGCAGCCATCGTGCGCTTGTTCCCGGACCAAATGAGCGCCGCCGCCGTGGATACGGACGAGCCCGCACCGGCATTCTCGCCGGAGGAGCGGCGACTCACGATCATTCTTGGTCTGACTTTGGCCTTCTGGGTGACGGACAGCCTCCACCATATCGCCCCGGCCTGGGTCGGGTTGACGGCGGCGGTGATCTGCCTCCTCCCCCGCATCGGCGTATTGCCTGCGGAAGCCTTCGGCGCGGTGAACCTGCGGACCTGCTTCTACGTGGCCGCGCTGCTCGGGCTGGTGGCAGTGGTCAACGAGACGGGTCTGGGCTCCAGGCTCGGCCATGCTCTGCTCGAGGTCGCGCCCCTGGAACCCGGAGCGCCGGCCCAGAATTTCGGCGTGCTGACGGCCATCGCGTCTCTCTTCGCGATCGTCGTCACGGCCAACGGCGCACCGGCCCTCTACACGGCCTTGGCCGGCGAGATGTCGCGCGCGAGCGGACTGGACCTCGCCAACGTGGTGATGATCCAGGTCGTGGGATACTCGACTCTGTTCCTGCCCTACCAAGCCCCACCCATCGTGATGGCAATGGATCTGGGGCGGGTACCGCTCCGGTCGGCGACGATCCTGACCCTCGTGGTCGGCCTCGCCTCACTCTTCGTCATCGCTCCGCTGGACTACCTCTGGTGGAACATTCTGGGCCGGTTTTCATGAGCGCGAGCTGAATGACGATCGGTTGAGTGTGTCACACCGCAATGCACATCGATACGGCTTGCGCATTGGCGCGTGGGCCGTACCCCTTTAGAGACGGTCCAATCTGAGCAGCATCCCTGCTGGCATTGGCTCCACAGCGCCGAGGACTTTCGCAGAATGGCACCTACTGTCAGACCCACGGTCGCTCCGCCGCTCTCGCCTCATCTCCAGATCTACCGCTGGACCTGGACCATGGCGATGTCGGTGTTCCACCGCATCACCGGCACCGCGCTGTACGGCGGCACCGCCCTGGTGGCGATCTGGCTCGTGGCGCTCGCCTCCGGTCCGGCGGCCTATGGCTGGGTAGCGTGGTTCTTCGGCTCGATCATCGGGAAGCTGGTCCTATTCGTCTACACTTGGATCCTGATGCATCACATGCTGGGTGGCCTGCGCCATTTCATCTGGGATTTCGGCTACGGCTTCGACCGCGAGCAGCGCATGGGCCTCGCCCGCGCCACTCTGATCGGCTCCGTGATCCTGACCGTCCTGATATGGGCGCTTGCCCTCATCTTACGCTGAGGAGCGATCGCCATGGCAGACAACCATCAGAACACGAACGTGACCATGCGGACCCCACGCGCCCGGGTGAAGGGCCTCGGTGCCTCCGGCCACGGGGCCGGTCACTTCTGGCAGCAGCGCCTCACCGCCGCCGCCAACGCCCCGCTGATGCTCGCCTTCGTGGTGATCGTCGCGATGATGGCCAACCGCTCGTACCCGGAAGCGGTCGCGTTGATGTCGCACCCGCTCGTCGCGCTCGTCCTGATCCTCGCCGTGATCTCGGTCACGCTCCACATGAGGATCGGCATGCAGGTCATCATCGAGGATTACGTCCACGCCAAGGGGCTGAAGCTCGCCAGCCTGTTCGCCAACAATGCCTACGCGGTCGTCGTCGCCGTTGCCTGCCTCTACGCAATCCTGCGCGTGAGCCTCGGCAAGCTCGTCTGACCCGCCCCAGAACCCGAAGGATCTGCCCATGGCCACCAACGGAACCAACGGCAACGGCGCGCCGGCCTATTCCATCATCGACCATACGTTCGACGTTGTGATCGTCGGCGCCGGCGGCGCTGGTCTGCGCGCCACCGTGGGCTGCTCGCAGGCCGGCCTGCGTACGGCCTGCATCTCGAAGGTGTTCCCGACGCGCTCGCACACCGTGGCGGCGCAGGGCGGCATCTCGGCCTCCCTCGGCAATATGGGGCCCGATGATTGGCGCTGGCACATGTACGACACCGTAAAGGGGTCGGACTGGCTCGGCGACCAAGACGCTATCGAGTACCTCGTGCGCAACGCACCCGCAGCGGTGTACGAGCTCGAACACTGGGGCGTGCCGTTCTCGCGCACCGAGGAAGGCAAGATCTATCAGCGCCCCTTCGGCGGCATGACCACCGATTACGGCAAGGGCACCGCCCAGCGCACCTGCGCGGCGGCTGACCGCACCGGCCACGCCATGCTCCACACGCTCTATGGCCAAGCGGTGAAGAACCATACCAACTTCTTCATAGAATACTTCGCCCTCGACCTCATCATGGATGAGGAGGGCCGCTGTCTGGGCGTCATCGCCATCGATCAGGCCTCGGGTGAGATCCACCGTTTCCGCGCCCAGATGACGATCCTGGCCACCGGCGGCTACGGCCGCTCTTATTTCTCGGCGACCTCTGCCCATACCTGCACGGGCGACGGTAACGCCATGGTGCTGCGCGCCGGTCTGCCGCTGCAGGACATGGAATTCGTGCAGTTCCATCCCACCGGCATCTACGGCGCCGGCTGCCTCATCACCGAGGGCGCCCGCGGCGAGGGCGGCTACCTTACCAATTCCGAGGGCGAGCGCTTCATGGAGCGCTATGCTCCCAGCGCCAAGGATCTGGCCTCGCGCGACGTGGTCTCGCGCTCGATGACCATGGAGATCCGCGCCGGCCGCGGCGTTGGCAAGACGAGCGACCACATCTACCTGCACCTCGACCACCTCGATCCGGCGATTCTGCATCAGCGCCTGCCGGGCATCTCGGAATCGGCGAAGATCTTCGCGGGCGTCGACGTCACCAAGGAGCCGATCCCGGTCCTGCCGACGGTCCATTACAACATGGGCGGCATCCCCACGAACTATCATGGTGAGGTGCTGACCCTGAAGAACGGCAATCCCGATACGGTGGTGCCGGGTCTGATGGCTTTGGGCGAAGCGGCTTGCGTCTCCGTGCACGGCGCCAACCGCCTCGGCTCGAACTCGCTCATCGACCTCGTGGTGTTCGGCCGGGCCGCCGGCCTGCGCTGTGCCGAGATCGTCGAGCCCGGCGCCCGCCAGATGGACCTGCCGAAGGATTCCGCCGACAAGGCGCTCGCCCGCCTCGACCGCTTCCGTTACGCGAATGGCGGCACGCCGACGGCGGAACTGCGCGCCGAGATGCAGAAGACCATGCAGAACAACTGCGCGGTCTTCCGCACCGGCGAAGTGCTGGAAGAAGGCAAGGCTCTGATTCACAAGGTCTGGCAGGGAGAAGCCGATATCAAGATCACCGACCGCTCGCTGATCTGGAACACCGATCTGCTCGAGACCCTGGAATTCGACAACCTGATCGGTCAGGCCGTCGTCACCATGGAATCGGCGGCCAACCGCAAGGAAAGCCGCGGGGCGCACGCCCGCGAGGACTTCCCCGATCGCGACGACAAGGAGTGGATGAAGCACACCCTTTCGTGGCTCGACGACAAGTCCCAGCAGGTGAATATCGATTACCGCCCCGTTCATACGTATACAATGTCAAACGAAATTCAGTACATCGAGCCAAAGGCTCGTGTTTACTAGGGAAAAGACTGAAATTTCTCCCGACGATGGTACTCACGAGACGGATTTAGGCACCCCGAACCATGGCCCAATTCAACCTTCCCAAAAACTCCCAGATCACCGAAGGCAAGACTTGGCCACGGCCGACGGGGGGCAACAATCTTCAGGAATTCCGGATCTACCGCTGGAACCCGGATGACGGCGCAAATCCGAGGGTCGACGTCTATCAGGTCGACCGGGACGATTGCGGGCCGATGGTCCTCGACGCCCTCCTTTGGATCAAGGCCAAGGTCGATTCGACCCTGGTGTTCCGCCGCTCCTGCCGCGAAGGCATCTGCGGCTCTTGCGCCATGAACATCGAGGGCCAGAATGCGCTCGCTTGCACCATGGGCATCGACGAGTGCCAGGAGCATGCGAAGGGCAAGAAGAACGGCGCGGTGCGGATCTACCCGCTGCCGCACATGCCGGTCCTCAAGGATCTCGTCCCCGACCTCACAAACTTCTTCGCCCAGCACGCCTCGGTCGAACCGTGGCTTCAGACCGAGACGCCTGCGCCCGAAGGCGAATGGAAGCAGACCCCGGAGGATCGGGCCCAGCTCGACGGCCTCTACGAGTGCATTCTGTGCGCCTGCTGCACGACGTCCTGCCCGAGCTACTGGTGGAACGGCGACCGCTTCCTCGGCCCCGCGGCCCTGTTGCAGGCCTACCGCTGGCTCATCGACAGCCGTGACGAGAATACCGGCGAACGCCTCGATGCCCTTCACGATCCGTTCCGGCTCTACCGCTGCCACACGATCATGAACTGCGCCAATGCCTGCCCGAAAAGCCTGAACCCGGCAAAGGCCATCGCCGAGATCAAGAAGATGATGGTGTCGCGCGAGGTCTGATGCGCGACCTCATGACAGAGGATCGATACCAAAGCCGAGATGGCCCGCATCTCGGCTTTGGCGTCTTTCGTCCCTAGGGCCGATTACTTTGTGATCTTAACCGAGACCGGATCGCTGGACGGGAAGGTCTCTTCTAACGCCTCGTCCAGTCGCTGGCTCATTTCGTCCTGATGATTTTCGGGATTCGTCTTGTCATTGCTGGGCGCCGGATCCACACGGCGCTTCTCGTCGGTGTCCGACGTGGATGTTGGCTTGGGGTCTGACATGGGTGCCTCCTCTGGCTCGCCTGACCGCCGCCAGGGGCGGCGGAATCACCTTGACCAACGCGAGGAGACGATGCCCGATCCCTTCCGTCGCCGCCGTCATGGCGGCTTGCCGCTCGGTCGGTACCGTTTACCGGACGTGAGGCGATAGCCCCTAGCGTCGTTGTCGCGGCATGGGCATGACGGGCCCCGAGGCCGGCCGAGGTTCCGGGCAGGCCATGCATATCGTGATCCTCGCAGAGTTCGCCGTGGCGAGCGGCGGTGCCGAGAAGGTCGCGGTGGAATCCGCGCATGGCCTCGCCAGAGCGGGAATGGACGTCACCTTCATCCAAGCGATCGAGGGACCGGCGGATCCGCTCCTCGATCATCCGAAAATTCGGCGGGTCTGCCTCGGTAACACCGACATCTGGAACCGCCCGGTCCTGGAGGCGGCACTGTCCGGCATCTGGAGCCGGAATTCCGCCGCTCGTCTGCGCGCTGTGCTCAGCGCCCTCCCGCAACCGGCGGATATCGTCCACCTGCATCAATGGACCCGTAGCCTGTCTCCGAGCGTGTTCCCCGTCCTGCTCGACAGCGGCATCCCGCTGGTGGTGACCCTGCACGATTACTTCCTGGCCTGCCCCAACGGCGTCTATTACCGCTTCGATCAGGATCGCCCTTGCACGCTGACGCCGCTCTCCGCCTCCTGCGTCGCGGCTCCTTGCGACCCGAAAAGCCGATTTCACAAGGCGATCCGGGTCGGGCGGAGCATTGCCCAGAACCGCGCCTTGCATGACCACCATCTCCACGTGATTCATGTCTGCGATGCCAGTATCCGCCGCATGGGTGGGCTTCTCGGCTCCCTGGCCGTCACCCATCATCGTATCGACAATCCCGTGCGCGTGGAGACGGGAGTGCGGGCCGATCCGGCGGCAGGGAAAGCCATCGCCTATGTGGGCCGCTTGACCCGCGAAAAAGGCGCAGATCTCGTCGCCGAGGCGGCGCGGGATGCCGGTATGCCGGCGCTCTTCATCGGCACCGGCCCGCTGGAGGCGGAATTGCGGGCGCAGCCACATGTGGAAATGCTCGGATGGCGATCACCGAACGAGGTATCGGCCATCCTCGTTCGGCGGGCGAGGGCACTGGCCGCGCCGTCTCGGTGGTTCGAGACCGGCCCTCTGACTGTCTACGAGGCCCTGGCTGTCGGGCTGCCGGTCGTCGCGTCGGATAGGTCCGGGGCCGCGGAGAAAGTGATCGACGGCGTCACCGGCTATGTGGTCGCGCCGGAGCGGGCAGCCCTCGCGACCGCGTTCCGGAATCTCGACGTGATCGAGGCGCAAACGCTCGGGCGCGCCGCTCACGCCCATTACTGGGACACTCCCATGTCCATCGACGCCCATGCGGATGCGCTCAGCGAACTTTATCGAAGGATCGCGCGAAACGTATCGCCCATACCGACCGACGTTTTCCGAAAACCAGGATAGCTGCCGTCGCCCAAGCCCCGCGCGGTGGTGCTTTGCGGCCGGACTCCGTCGCGCGGAATCATCCTGCTTGCCCGCATCCACAACACAGCCGCCGGCGTGCCATTACTACGCGCCTTTCGTTTGACGGCCCTCGCTGTGCTTGCCGAGACTGCACGTTCAAATCCTATCGTCTTCTCGTTTGATTGCGAACGAGGGCCCGGATTGCGCAGCTACAGACGGGCACTTGCTCGAAACCCGTCTTGACTCTTCCGAAAGCTACCGCTTCAACATTGACTGCAGCAAGGCGGCCATAAGCGGTCAATCAGTCAACGTCAGTAAAGGAATGGATAATATTGCTTATCGACCGACCTCGGAGAGGCTACTCAGCCTTGACCTGCGCACCAATGTAAATCGAACTTTGGCAACCGCAGTGGCTTCAATGTCCCGGTGGGGGAAGAGGCAAAGTAGTTAAAGAGGTCGAAATGACGAAATATCAGCGCCCTGCTATATACGTGGGGCAAATTTTCGTGGTTGAGTTGGCCGACAACATTGGCTTCGGCTATGGTTATGTGACGCTGACGCAACCAAGTTTTGGTCACCTCATAAACGTATTCAGAACCATAGGCGACACGCGTGAATTGCCATCAGGTCTTCGTCGGGGAGGTTTAATCCTGACTGACCGTCTAGTCAGCGATAGCCCTTTCATGAAATCACGCAACAATCCTGTTCCTTGGGTTTTGCTCGACGCATCGTACCCTGAGCCCGACGCTCCCCAAAATACCCTGTTTCGCGTCGGAAATAAGATTTTTGATATGCAAACCGCCCTAGAAATAAAGGACAGTACAATCAATGCTGATAGTCTGCCGACCATTACTTTCCCCATGGACGACCGTCTCACATATGAATTAACCGCTCTGCTCTCTGGCAAGCAGTGGCGTTTGAACGAAGAAAAAGACGTCTACGAGATATTTTGACGCGTAAACAACGATCTCTTTGAGCCACAACAGACTTTAGCATTTTGTCTGTCGCGAATAATTCCAAGGCAGAAGCTCGATAACCTGGGCCTGCTTATGGCCGTTGACGATGGCGGTGAGCGTAGCAGTCATATAGGCGAACGGATCGACGGAATTGAGCTTGCAGGTCTCGATGAGCGAGGCGATGATCGACCAGTTCTCCGCTCCGGCATCGTGTCCAGCGAATATATTGCGCCGCAACATATCGATGGTGCGGCGCGCCATTCCGTCGCTCCCGTTGATTCAGTGAGGAACGACATGAACGCGCCGACCTATGAGATCCCGGCCGAATTGCGCGACTTCGCGGAAAAGAGCGTCGATCAGGCCCGCACCGCTGTGACCAACCTGCTCGGCACGGTGGTGAAATCCGCCGAACAGTTCCAGACCTCGTCGACGACGGCGCATGGGGCGATCCAATCCGTGATCGCCAAGGGCCTCGACCAGGTTCAGACCAATGCGAGCACGACCTTCGACTTCGCCCAGAAGCTGGTGCGCACCCGCGATCTGAAAGAGGCATTCGAGTTGCAGAGCGAGTTCCTGCGCAGCCAGATTTCGACGCTTCAATCTCAGGTCAAGGATCTCGGCGCTCTGGCTCAGTCCGCCGCCAAAAGCGGCTGATCCTAGCCCCTCCGCGCGGACTGGCCCGGTGCCGGTTCGCGCAAATGGCATGGACGCGGTAACGTGCCTGGAACACGGGCGCACGCCGAGGCCGGGCCATGCGCGGTCGATTGTGCACGAAGGGGACGCGAATCATGGCCACACGCCGACAAGCACGCTCGATCGGTCGCGGGGGAAGCAAAGCCGGACAATCGGCGCGACTTTCAAACGCTGAGACGGCTACCACGACCGCCGACGACTCGGTGCCGGTTTCGCAGACCCTGGCTGTGGACGATGGGACGGTCTCAGTATCCACGCTCGACGTCGCTGCCACCGAGCCTGAGGCCTTGCCCGTGAGCGAGACCTTGCGGGCGCCTGAGACCTTGATGGAGACCGTGTCACCGGATGCGCTGTTGACCGGACAGGGTGTGGCGGACGTCATTCACGCCGCTCCGGAAACCGCCCCCGCGGGCTACGCCCCGTCTCAGGACAGTCCACCTGCCACCGATGTGGTGACCGCAGCCACTGAGCAGGAGGCGACGAGCCACACTCCTACCGGCAACAGCCCGCAAGGCGAGAGCGAGGCGGCCGAGGATTCCCTTCTGCCCGCCGAGATCGAAAGCGCCATCGCCTCGGCCCAGGACCTCGCCTCGCCGCCGACGAACACCGTCGCCGTCACCGCCTCGGCGTTTACCGAGATCACGGCCGCCAACGACACGCTGACGACCTATGTCCGCAACGAGAGCATCGCCACGTTCGCGCATTGGCGAGCCCTGTCGACGGCGAAGAATCCCGCCGATGCCCTGCGCCTTCAAGTTACGGAGATGCAGCGGGCAGCCGATGCCTCGTTGAGCTGCATCGCGAGTCTCGCACGCCGGGCAGGGCGCATCGCCGCAACGCTCCGCCGTCCGTGACACCCCTCGCGCTGACGCCCCGGCGCGTCTAGATATCCCGGATTCTGCAGCGGCTCCGCCGCCTGCCATCCGGGAGATCGCGATGTTTCATCGGCCGCTGCTCGCCTGCCTCGTCACGGCGACCATCGCCGTCTCGCCTAGTGCCCAGGCGCAGATGATGAAGACACCGGAGGCGCATGCACCGGCCAAGGCCGTGCCGAGTTCGAAGGGCGAGGTCGATCTCTCCTTCGCGCCGGTGGTGAAGCGGGCGGCACCCTCGGTGGTGAACGTCTACGCCTCGCATGTGGAGCAGCGCGGCACATCCCGCAGCGCCATGGACGAATTCATGCGCCGGTTCTTCGGTGAGCAGGGCTCGGGCCGCGGCCAGGGCATGCCGGGCGAGCGGGCGCAGAAGTCGCTCGGCTCCGGCGTCATCGTCGATGAGTCCGGCCTCGTCATCACCAACAACCACGTCATCGACAACATGAACGAAGTTCGTATCTCGCTCTCAGATCGGCGGGAGTTCGAAGCGAGCATCGTCCTGCGCGATCCGCGCACCGATCTCGCCGTGATCAAGATCAAGAGCCCCGTCGGCGGGCTCGTACCGATGCCCATGGGCGATTCGGAAGCTCTCGAGGTCGGCGACTTCGTCATGGCCATCGGCAACCCGTTCGG
This sequence comes from Methylobacterium sp. WL19, assembly GCF_008040005.1. Lineage (NCBI taxonomy): Bacteria > Pseudomonadati > Pseudomonadota > Alphaproteobacteria > Hyphomicrobiales > Methylobacteriaceae > Methylobacterium > Methylobacterium sp. WL19. The sequence continues at coordinate 6,370 of NZ_VRVC01000096.1, read as the reverse complement.
GGTCGGCCAGACGGTGACGCAGGGCATCGTCTCGGCCCTGGCGCGCACCCAGGTCGGTTCATCCGACTATCAGTTCTTCATCCAGACCGATGCCGCGATCAATCCGGGAAATTCCGGCGGTGCACTCGTCGATCTCAAGGGTCGGCTCGTCGGCATCAACACGGCGATCTATTCGCAATCGGGGGGAAGTCACGGCATCGGCTTCGCCATTCCCACCAGCATGGTCCGCGCCGTGGTCGAGACGGCCAAGGGTGGTGCCACCACCGTGCGTCGCCCCTGGCTCGGGGCGCGGGTGCAGAACGTCACGCCCGACATCGCCGAGAGCATGGGCCTCGACCATCCGACCGGGGTCCTGGTTGCGAGCCTGCAGCCGAAGAGCCCGGCCGAAGAGGCCGGCCTGAAACGCGGCGACCTGATCCTCACGGTGGACGACAAGGTCGTCGACGATCCGGAAGCCTTCGGCTACCGCTTCGCCCTCAAAGGCATCAGCGGCACCGCTAAGTTCGGCATCCTACGCGGCACCACCCGCTCCACCGTCTCGGTCAAGCTCGCCTCGGCCCCCGAGACGCGGCCGCGCGACGCGGTGAAGGTGCGCACGCGCTCGCCCTTCTTCGGGGCCACCCTAGTCAATACCTCGCCGGCCGTGGCCGAGGAGTTGCAGAAGGACTTCGCCAGCGAAGGCGTCGCGGTCTCGTCCATCGACGAAGGGTCCATGGCAGCCCGCGCCGGCCTCCAGATCGGCGACGTGATCGTCGCCATCAATGGCGTCCCGGTGACCACCACCAAGGACCTCGAGCGCCTGACCCGGTCAAGCTCGGGCATGTGGGAGATCGCGATCAATCGGGGCGGCGCCGTGCTGACGTCGGTGTTTGGTGGGTAGAGTCTGACGTCGGTTCACGCGGCCGGCATCCGGGGCCACCCGTCCGGATACGCTTGCGGGAGAGCCAGGCGGCTCAGGTCCCGGCTTGGCTCATGCCGAACTCAGGGCGGACGGAGACGACAATAATGCTGTCGCATGGCCACGACTGACCTTCGACCAAACCCTGTTCATCCTGTTCTCATGGGGAGCCAAGAGGCCGCCCAGATGCATCATCCACGGGGCGGGCGGGACACTCTTCGACCACGGCAAGGAGCACCCGCTGCACCGGGGTAGATCCGCCGAAACGCGGGGACGGAGCCATTTGCGGATTGCGGGATGACGCAGGCCACGTCTTCTATGCGTCGATGTCCGATCTCTTCGCTTCCGCCGGCCTGCAGAACGACGCGCCGCGCCCGCTTGCCGACCGACTGCGCCCGCGCTCCCTCGCCGAGGTGGTAGGACAGGAGCACCTGACCGGGCCGGACGGCTCCCTGACCCGGCTCCTCAGCGGAAAATCCTTCGGCTCGCTCGTGTTCTGGGGGCCACCGGGCACCGGCAAGACCACGGTGGCGCGTCTCCTGGCCCACGAGACCGATCTCAAGTTCGAGCAGATCTCGGCGATCTTCTCCGGTATCGCCGACCTGAAGAAGGTCTTCGAAGCGGCGCGCCAGCGCAGGACGATGGGGCAGGGGACGCTGCTTTTCGTGGACGAGATCCACCGCTTCAACCGGGCGCAGCTCGACGCTTTCCTCCCCGTCATGGAAGATGGAACCGTGACGCTCGTCGGCGCCACCACCGAAAACCCGTCCTTCGAGCTCAATGCCGCGCTGCTCTCGCGCGCCCGCGTCCTGCTGTTCCGCTCCCTCGACGATGCGGCCATCGCCAAGCTCCTGGTTCGCGCCGAGGCGTTGACCGAACGGCCGCTGCCTCTCGACGAAGAAGCGCGCGGCGTCCTCGTCCGCATGGCAGATGGCGATGGGCGCGCCTGCCTGACCCTGGCGGAAGAGGTCTGGCGCTCGGCCAAGCGCGACGAGATCTTCGATGCCGCGACCCTGCAGGACATCGTCCAGCGCCGGGCGCCGATCTACGACAAGAGCCAGGAAGGCCACTACAACCTCATCAGTGCCCTGCATAAGACGGTGCGCGGTTCCGACCCCGATGCGGCGCTCTATTATCTCTGCCGCATGCTCGACGGCGGGGAGGACCGACTGTTCATCGCCCGTCGCCTCGTGCGCATGGCGGTGGAGGATATCGGGCTCGCCGACCCGCAGGCCCTGGTCGTTGCCACCGCCGCCAAGGATGCGTTCGACTTCCTCGGCTCGCCGGAGGGTGAGCTCGCACTGGCACAGGTCACCGTCTATCTCGCCTGCGCGCCGAAATCGAACGCGGTCTACAATGCCTACAAGGCCGCGACGCGGGTGGCCAAGGAGCACGGCTCGCTGCCGCCGCCCCGGACCATCCTCAACGGCTCGACCAAGCTCATGCGCAAGATCGGCTACGGCGAGGGCTACCGCTACGATCACGACGAGCCGGATGCGTTCTCGGGCCAGGATTACTGGCCCGAAGCGCTCGGCCGGCAGCGTTTCTACGAGCCCACCGACCGGGGCATGGAAACCCGCTACGGCGACCGCCTCGACCATTGGGACGCCTTGAGGAAGCAACGCCGCGCCGAGGAGCGCTGATCTCTTCGTCCGCTCCTAAATCCCGTGATAGGGCGGCGCTCAGTCATGCAGAAGGCCACCCACGACCATGCGCGCCTATCGTAGCCTCGCCACCCGCTTTGCCCGCATCGGCGCCGTCGAGGACGCCGCAGGCATCCTCGGTTGGGACGCCCAGACGCTGATGCCCAAGGGCGCGGCGGAAGGCCGGGCCGAGCAGCTCGCCCAGTTGCGGGTCATTGCCCACGAGATCCTCACCGCCGCCGAGACCGGTGACCTGATCGCACAGGCCTCGGACGACGAGGCCGGCCTTGGTGCCTGGGAGCGGGCCAACCTGCGTGAGATGCGCCGCGCCTATCTTCATGCCTCGGCCGTGCCGGGCGATCTCGTCGCCGTGAGTTCCAAGGCGTCGTCCCGCTCCGAGATGGTCTGGCGGGAAGCGCGGGCGACATCCGACTTCGCGATGCTGGCGCCTCATCTCGCCGAGACCCTGCGCCTGCAACGGGAGGTCGGGGAGGCGAAGGGCGCCGCTCTGGGCCTCGCGCCCTACGACGCGCTCCTAGACGGCTACGATCCCGGCATGCGCCGGGCGGTGATCGATCCGCTCTTCTCAAGGCTTCGCGCGATTCTCCCGGGCCTGATCGGGACGATTCGCGACCGACAGGCGATGATGCCGGCGCCGATGCCATTGCCGGGACCGTTCCCGGTGGAGGCGCAGAAGGCCCTGGGGTTGGCGCTGATGCGCGCTGCCGGGTTCGATTTCGAGCGCGGACGCCTCGATATCAGCCTGCACCCATTCTGCGGCGGGGCCACCGACGACGTGCGCATCACCACACGTTACGACGAGGCCGACGCCACCCGCGCTCTCATGGGCGTCCTACATGAGACGGGTCACGCCCTCTACGAGCAGGGCCGGCCGCCTGCGTGGCTGCACCAGCCCGTGGGGAATGCCCGAGGGATGAGCCTGCACGAGAGCCAGTCGCTTCTGATCGAGATGCAAGCCTGCCGCTCCGCCGAGTTCTGTGCCTATCTCGCGCCTCGTCTGCGCGATGTTTTCGCAGGCGAGGGGAGCGCCTGGGACGCGGAGAACCTGCACGGCCTCTACACGCGGGTGGAGCCGGGCCTGATTCGGGTCGATGCCGACGAGGTGACGTATCCGGCGCACATCCTTCTGCGCTACGACCTCGAAACGGCGATGATCTCCGGCGACCTCGCCATCACCGATCTGCCGGGCGCGTTCGACGAAGGCATGCGCGATTTGCTCGGTATCGTCGTGCCGAGCGACCGGCTCGGCTGCCTTCAGGATATCCACTGGCCCGGCGGCAGCTTCGGCTATTTCCCGACCTACACCCTCGGCGCTATGGCGGCGGCGCAGCTGTTCCGCGCCGCCCGCGAAAGTCTGCCCGGCATACCCGCCGATCTGGCGCGAGGCGATTTCACCGCCTTGCGCGGGTGGCTGCGCGAGAACGTCCACCAGCGCGGCAGTTTCCTGGAGACGGACGAGCTGCTCGTGACCACCACCGGCAAGCCCCTGGGTGCCGAGGATTACATGCGCCACCTGCGCCACCGCTATCTCGGGGAAGGCTGAACGCTCGCATCGGCTGGTTGCGAATCGGTTGCGGCGTGGCGATCCTTCGCGGGGTCGGACGTCCCTCGGGGTTTGCCGCTGCAGCCAGGGCGCTATGCTCATGGCCGATTCAACCATCCGACCGGCCCGGCTCCGGGGAAAGGCGCGTTTACATGGTCGTCATCGTCGCAGTGATCGGGATCGTGGGTGCCGTGCTGTTCTGGATCATCCGCGCACATGGCACCGCGACGGCGCTGAGGGAGGTCAATCGCGACACGAAGGGACTTCAGCGCCGGGCAAAGTCGACCCTGGAGGAGATCATCGGCACGCCGCTGAAGCGAGTGCGGGACGTCAGGCTCGCTGCGGTGATCCTCATGATCCAGCTGGTGCGCACGGGCAGCCCCGTCACCGCCGCCGAGAAGACCAAGATTCTGGAATTCATGGATTCTCCGCTCCAGATCGATTCGATCTCAGCCACGTTCGAGCGAGCCTGGACCTATACCGAGGCCCGGCGGCCGTTCTCGCTGGTGGCCGACGAATTGCTGCCCCTGCTGCGGGACAACCTGACCGAGGCCGAGCGCCTGCACTTCATCGACATGCTCTCGCAAGTCGCCAGCGCCCATTCCGCCGCGAGCGAGCTGCAGCGCGAAGCGATCGTGCGGCTCAAGCGCCGGCTCACCGGTGGGAGCCCTGCGTTGAAGGCGAGCCGGGCCGGCGATTTCGGTCGTTGAGACCGGTGGACCCGGCGGAGCGCAGCCTGTAGGTCGGCGGCCCCCCCTTTCCAGCGGACAGACCGTCCGGAGATCCTACATGGCGGCCTGTGGCCTCGATTTCGGCACGTCCAACACCACGCTCGGCCTCGTCACCGAGCGAGGGCCGGCCCTGCTGCGGCTGGAGGGCGACCACGTCACGATTCCCAGCGCGATCTTTTTTCCACCGGGGGGGACGCCCCTCGTCGGCCGCGCAGCCATGGCGGAGTATGTCGAGGGCACGCCGGGCCGGCTGATGCGCAGCCTCAAATCGGTGCTGGGTTCCTCCCTGCTCGAGGAGACGACGCCGGTGGGGCGTGAGCGCATCCGCTTCCGCGACGTCATCGCCCGTTATCTCTCCGCCGTGAAGACGCGGGCCGAGGCGCAGGCCGGAACGGCCATCGACACAGTGGTCCACGGCCGCCCGGTCCATTTCGTCGATGGCGACCCGGAGGGCGACGCCCGTGCCGAGGATGCCCTGCGCGAGATCGCCCGGAGCATCGGCTTCCGCCACGTCTCGTTCCAATACGAGCCCATCGCGGCGGCGCTCGATTACGAGCAGCAGGTGACGGGGGAGGAGATCGCGCTCATCGCCGATATCGGCGGCGGCACGTCGGACTTCTCCATCGTGCGGCTCTCCCCCGAGCGCCATGCCAAGGTCGACCGGTCCGGCGACATCCTCGCCAATGACGGCGTGCGCATCGGCGGCACCGACTTCGACCGGCGTCTCAGCCTTGGCACGGTGATGCCGCTGTTTGGCCTCGGCAGCCCGATGAACCGGGGCGATCTCGACGTGCCGAGCGGCTATTTCCACGATCTCGCCACCTGGTCGAGCATCAATCGGCTCTACAACGCCAAGACTTTGCGCGAGATCGAGGAAGTCCGCCGCGACGCGCGCCGGCCGGACCTGATCGCTCGGCTCTACGCCGTCGTGGAGGCCGAGCGCGGGCATTCCCTCGCGATGGAGGTGGAGGGCGCCAAGATCGCAGCCTCGGATGCGGGCCAGGGCGGCGTGGCCCTCGGCTGGGTCGAGCCAGGCCTCGCCGCCACTCTCGACCATGCCGGCCTCGTGGCTCAGACGGAGGAGCTCTCGCGGCGCATCGCCGAAAGAATCGGTCGTTGCCTGAACCAGGCGGGATTGCCGGCGGAGGGCATCGACGCCCTGTTCCTCACCGGCGGGTCGACGGGTCTGCCGCATGTCCGCGCCGCTTTGGTGGCGGGCGTGCCGAACGCCCGCGTCGTCGACGGCGACACGTTCGGCTCCGTCGGGACGGGCCTCACGATTGAGGCGGGTCGCCGCGCGGCCTGACCTCCGGTTCATGCAGCGCCCCGTTCTCGAAGCGCTTTGCCGAGAGAGGCGAGGGTGTTACGAGCACTCGATGACCACCAGACCACCATCACGCGGCAATGCCGGACGCAAAGGTTCCGGCGCCGGCAAGGGCCGGCCGCCCGGCAGCGGCGGCAAGCCCTACCGTCCCGGCAAGCCCGGCGCGTTCCGCAGGCCCGACCGCGAAGGCACCGGCCCGCGCACGAGCGC
>NZ_VRVC01000095.1:0-20604 GCF_008040005.1 Methylobacterium sp. WL19 | reverse complement strand
GGCTGACGGGAGGCCGGCCGGACGACCGGGGTCGGGGCGGGAGCCGCTGGCGGCGGCGCCTTGAGGCGGGCGATCTCACCATCCTGCGTGGCGACCACGGCGGCGAGTTCGCGGACGATGCCGCTGAGCAGGCCGATTTCCGCCGTGACTTCCTCGACGGCGGCCTCCACCGCGGTATTCCCAGCCTGCTTGCCCTGTGCCGGTGCCGGTTCGGCCTCGTCGGCGCGGGCGCGCTCGATCCGCATCTGCTGGTCGGCGATGAGGCGGGCCACGGTCTCCAGGCGCACGAGGCGTTGCGAGAGAATGTCGAATTCCCCCGAGAGCTTCTCGCAGCGCTGGTCGAGCCGACGCGCCCGGCGCGCGGCCAGGATGGCGACGAAGCCGCCCATGGCCGCCAATCCGAAGGCGCCCCCGATGGGGGAGATCACTGCGAGCGGCGCCAGGACCACGAACCCGATGAGACTCAGGAGCCACGGGACCGTGCGTCGGCCGACGATCCGGGCCATCGGAATACTCTTACCCTCACGACGATCGAGCGGAGATGCAGGGTCCCGGTCACGGATTCCGCAAGTCGGGACAGGCTCCGGTTGTCGCCGAGACGACGAGGTCCCACAAGATGGGCGCAGGCTGAGTGAACCGGTTTTTTGCCATGTGTTGCATGAGCTTCCAAGCTTGGCTTCAGCCAGTCTGGCATCGGCGCGGAGGCCGCCGGGGCCATTGCCCCTCGCGGCGGGAGGAGATTTGGCTCTACATGGGTGCGGGACATGACCCAGCGACGGGAGCGGGTGGATGGACGCGAGACGGGTGGACCTGCTGATGCAGGTGGACGGCATGACCTGCGACGGGTGCGCCGAGGCCGTGCGCAAGGCGATCCTCCGGATCGATCCGGAGGCGCATATCGCCGTCGACCGCGATCATGGGCGGGTGGCGATCACCACCGATGCCCAGTCCCTGACGATCGCCGAGGCCCTGGACCAGGCCGGCTACACGGCAACGGCGATGTCGGGCTGACGCCGGCCCCATCCACCGTTGCGGGCGATCCATGCGCGATTCCGTGCTTTCAAATGAAATTTTGCAGACGCGTTGAAAAATTCCGACGCGCTTTTGCTTGCTCCATCGCTCACAGTGATGACAACGGTGAAGCATGGTGCCCGCGGCGCCGATGCCCGACGCCCCGAACACACGACGTTCCACAATAAACGCCCGCGCGACACGCCATCGCGACGACAGACCGGGAGAGACTTATGCCCTCAGACATCGAGATCGCCCGCGCGGCAACCCTGAAGCCGATCACGCAGGTGGCCGAGACGATCGGCATTCCGGACGAGGCGCTGCATCATTACGGCCGGCACATCGCCAAGATCGACCACGCCTTCATCAAGTCGCTGGAATCGAAGCCCGAGGGCAAGCTCGTCCTCGTCACCGCCATCAGCCCGACCCCGGCCGGCGAGGGCAAGACCACCACGACGGTGGGTCTCGGCGACGCGCTGAACCGCATCGGCAAGAAGACGGTGATGTGTCTGCGCGAGCCCTCGCTCGGCCCGTGCTTCGGGATGAAGGGGGGTGCCGCCGGCGGCGGCAAGGCCCAGGTCGTGCCGATGGAGCAGATCAACCTGCACTTCACCGGCGATTTCCACGCCATCACTTCGGCGCACAGCCTCGCCGCCGCCCTCATCGACAACCACGTCTACTGGGCCAACGAGCTCAACATCGACGTGCGCCGCATCCATTGGCGCCGGGTCGTCGACATGAACGACCGCGCCCTGCGGTCGATCACCCAGTCGCTGGGTGGCGTCGCCAACGGCTTCCCGCGCGAGGACGGGTTCGACATCACCGTGGCCTCGGAAGTCATGGCGGTGTTCTGCCTCGCCCGTGACCTCGACGACCTCGAGGCCCGCCTCGGCCGCATCGTCATCGCCGAGACCCGCGACCGCAAGCCGGTGACGCTCGCCGACGTGAAGGCCACGGGTGCGATGACCGTGCTCCTCAAGGACGCGCTGCAGCCGAACCTCGTCCAGACCCTGGAGGGCAACCCCGCCCTGATCCATGGCGGCCCCTTCGCCAATATCGCCCATGGCTGCAACTCGGTGATCGCCACCCGCGCCGGCCTCAAGCTCGGCGACTACGTGGTCACCGAAGCCGGCTTCGGCGCGGATCTCGGCGCCGAGAAGTTCATCGACATCAAGTGCCGGCAGGCGGGGCTGAAGCCCTCGGCGGTGGTCATCGTCGCCACGGTGCGCGCCCTCAAGATGCATGGCGGCGTCTCCAAGAAGGAACTCGGCTCCGAGAACCTCGACGCCCTGGAGAAGGGCTTCGCCAACCTCGCCCGCCACGTGGAGAACGTGCGCGGCTTCGGCCTGCCCGTGGTCATCGGCGTCAACCACTTCTATGCCGACACCGATGCCGAGCACGCCAAGCTGAAGGAGCTGTGCCGCGACAAGCTCCAGGTCGAGGCCATCACCTGCAAGCATTGGGCTGAAGGGGGTGCGGGCGCCGAGGAGCTGGCGCAGGCCGTGGTCAAGCTGGCTGAGGGCGAGCAGAAGCCGCTGACCTTCGCCTACGAGACCGAGACCAAGCTCACCGACAAGGTCCGGACCATCGCCACCAAGCTGTACGGCGCGGGCGACATCCAGGTGGAATCCAAGGCCGCCACCAAGCTCGCCCAGTTCGAGAAGGACGGCTACGGCAACCTGCCGGTCTGCATGGCCAAGACGCAGTACTCGTTCTCCACCGACCCGAACCTGATGGGCGCGCCCTCGGGCCACACCATCTCGGTGCGCGACGTGCGGCTCTCGGCCGGCGCCGGCTTCGTCGTGGTGATCTGCGGTGAGATCATGACCATGCCCGGCCTGCCCAAGGTCCCCGCCTCGGAGGGCATCCATCTCGATGCCGACGGGCAGATCGAAGGCCTGTTCTAGCCGGATGCCAATGGCCCCTCCCCTGTCGGGGGAGGGGTGCCTGCCCGGCCTCGCGTGATCCCTCGCCCCGGTTGTGATAGCCGGGTCGGCATGCAGTCCCGCCGGCCCCGCTCATGATTCCCTGGCTCGTCCTCGACACCGCACCGATCCCCGGGGATGCGGGCCAGTTGCGGCTGCTTCAGCGCGGCACCGAATTCTCGATCCAGCTCGGACATAACGAGCTGATGAACAGCCGCCTCAGCGGCTCGGAGAAGGCGCTGGCGACCCTCGCGGCGGAGCGGGTCGGAGGCCGCGCGGGCGCGCGTTTCCTCATCGGCGGTCTCGGCATGGGCTTCACCCTGCGGGCGGCACTCGATGCCCTGCGGCCGGACGCCGAACTCGTCGTGGCGGAACTGGTGCCGAACGTGGTGGATTGGGTGCGCGGGCCGCTCCGGGATCTGTCGGCCGATGCGCTGTCGGACCAGCGGGTGGCGTTGCGGATCGGCGACGTGGTCGCCGCGATCCGCGCGGACAGTTCGGCGTACGACGCCATCCTGCTCGACGTCGACAACGGCCCCGACGGCCTCACCCGGCCCGAAAACGACAGGCTCTACAACGAGATGGGTCTGGCTGCCGCCATGGCGGCTTTGCGGGTGGGTGGGGTGCTGGCGGTGTGGTCCGCCCATCCCGACCGGCACTTCACCCAGCGCCTGCGCCGCGCGGGGTTCGGCATCGAGGAGGTGCCGGTGCGGGCCAACGTCACCAGCGGCGCCCGCCACACGATCTGGCTCGCTTCGAAGTCCGGCCGCGCCCGGCGCTGAAGCCAGAGGAGCGTGTCAGGCCGAGTGTCGACCGCGCTCCAGGCGTCGGTTGAGGCGGGTTACGCCATAGATTTCAGCGAGTTGGCGTCGGGCCGCCTTCACCGGCGCGTCGTCGCGCTCGGTGCGGGCCGCCGCGATGACGCGCAGCGTATGCGCCACGCAAAGCTCCAGACGGACCGTGGCTGCACCGTCCGGCGGTCGCCGATCCTGGACCGGATTCTCGGCAATGGTCATGCGGCAAGCCCCCTCGATCATGACGAACGGGACCGGGTCTAACTGCGCCATGCGGCGGCCATTGGGTGGAGACTGGGCCACACGGTGACAGCTTGGCCATGGCGCCGACGCGTGGCGGTGCTCAGTCGCGCGTGCTGCCCTCGTTGAACTTGTCGCGGCAGACATATCCGACGAAGCATTTGGCCACGTCACGGGTGAGTTCGTAGGCGGGCTTGGGCGCTTCCGGCAGGGGGCAGAAGCCGCCGTCGCGGACGATCCTGTCGTAGGTGATCGGCCCCGTGGTCATCACGATGGCGCCGACGCGGTTCACCAGGGCGGCGGCGTCGGCGCAGAGCATGGCGGGGGTCGCGGGCCGCTCCTGTGCCGAAACAGTGAGCGGAGCCAGGACGATACAGGCGGCGAGCGCGGATCTCATGGCACAGGATCTCATGGCGGAGCGATCGTTTCGAGCGGGGTGCCGGGCGGATGCGCCGCCCGGTGGGAGCGGAGGATAGCGCCGGGCGGCACCGCCGCCAATCCGCCGGGTGACGCCCTCTCTCACGCCGCCCGTTTCAGCGGCTCGGCCGCGGCGGCCACCGCTAGGGTGAAGTCCAGCGCCTCGTCGAGACCCTCCCGCCAGAGGGAGATCGGCGTCGGACGGGCCAGGACGAGAGCCCCCTCCGCATCGCCATCGGCCAGGGTCACGACGGCGCCGAGCTTCGTGGCGAGTCCGCGCATGGGTCCGTTCCGGCTGAGACAACGGACATGCAGGTCGCGGACGCCGCGGTTGCGCGCCGCCGAGACGATCCGCCGGAAGAGGGCGTGGCCGAGGCCGTTGCGGCGGAAACCGCGCTCCACGGCGAAGGCCGCCTCCGCGTCGCGGCCGAGGCTCAGCCCCGGCACGGGGCCGGTGAGCGGGCGCAATTCGCCGAGCGCTCGCAGCGTCCCCTCGACGAAGCCGCCGAAGACCAGCCCCTCGACCGTGAGGGCGCGGGCCGCATACGCGACGGCCGCTGCATCACTCAGGGCGGCCATGAAGCGGTTGGCTCTGGTATCGGGGTCGAGCCGCAGGAAATAGGCCTCGACCATGGCACGGTCGCTGGGCCAGAGGCGCCGGACATTCGGTCCGGTCGGAATCGTGTCGGGCATCGTGGTGCCGTACTCCGGAATGACAACGCGCAGGCTGCGCGGGCTCCGGGCGTAACCTCCCTCGAGGAGGCCACCAGATGGCATCGGCCTCGGTTTTGTGCAATGCAACAAAACGTCATCCCGCCGGCGCGCCACGCTTGATCCCCCCGGCGACGCGCGGCAGACCGGTCTTCGGGACCTGTCGCCGGACCGGTTCCATCGACGCGCGCGCGGCCATCGCGCCGTCTCGTATCCGAGGTCGCCATCGTCGTGAGTCCCCCCTCAGGTTCCGCCCCGTCCGCCGGTTCGCAGGGCGGCGATTCTCCTCCCGGTCCGGTCGCGGTACGCTACGACATGCTGGTCTCGTCCGGCGCCATCGAGCGCGACCCGGCCCAGATCCATCTGGTGCAGGCCCTCGACAGGCTGGTCCAGGATCTCGACCGGCGCAGACGGGCGAAGAAGGGCAGCGCGCTCGGCTGGCTGTTCGGGCGCAGCGGCGACGGAGAAGGCCCGCCCAAGGGTCTCTACATCTGGGGCTCCGTCGGGCGCGGCAAGACCATGCTGATGGACCTGTTCCACGAGGCGGCGCCGGGCAAGAAACGCCGCGTCCATTTCCACGGCTTCCTGTCGGATGCTCATGAGCGCATCCATGCCCACCGGCAGGCACTCAAGGCGGGCACGGCCAAGGGTGACGACCCGATCCCGGTGGTGGCGGACGCCCTGGCCGACGAGGCGACGCTGCTCTGCTTCGACGAGTTCACGGTCACCGACATCGCCGATGCGATGATCCTCGGCCGGCTGTTCGGGGCGCTGTTCAAGCGCGGCGTCACCGTGGTGGCCACCTCCAACGTCGAGCCGGACCGGCTCTACGAGGGCGGACTGAACCGCGCCCTTTTCCTGCCCTTCGTCGCGGAGCTGAAGAACCGGGTCGAGATCCTGCGCCTCGATTCCCGCACGGATTTCCGCCTGGAGAAGCTCGGCGGTGCCTCGGTCTATCACGTGCCCGCCGACGAGGCGGCCGAGGCCGCCCTCACTCAGGCCTTCAAGGGCCTCACCGGCAAGGCGAGGGGCAAGCCGGCCACGATCCGGGTGAAGGGCCGCGAGGTGGCCGTGCCGGAGGAGGCCGCCGGCGTCGCCCGGTTCGGCTTCGCCGATCTCTGCGCCCAGCCGCTCGGCGCCTCCGACTACATGGCCATCGCCCAGTCGTTCCAGACGGTGATCGTCTCGGGAATCCCGGTGATGGGCGAGGCGAACCGCAACGAGGCCAAGCGCTTCATCACCCTCGTCGATACGTTCTACGACGCCCACGTGAAGCTCATCGCCTCGGCGGCGGCCGAGCCGACCGGTCTCTACACGGCGACCGAGGGCCGCGAGGCGTTCGAGTTCGACCGCACGGTGTCGCGCCTCATCGAGATGCGATCGTCGGAATACCTCGCCTTGCCGCACGGGCGGGGGGATTCCGAGGCGAGCGGGTCCAGCTCCGGTCTCGTGGAGACCTGAGCGGTTGTTTTGAGGTGTTTCTCCAAAACTTCACCTCATCCTGAGGTGCCGCGGAGCGGCCTCGAAGGAGGGCTCTAGGGATCGCGCGACAACTGGAGGGCTCCTTCGAGGCCCGCTGACGCGGGCACCTCAGGATGAGGGGGGCTGCCGGGATGGTTGATTTGGGCAGATGGCCGACCCTGGCATGAGCATTTTCCGATGCGAGCGGGTCAAGTTCCGGCCTCGTGGAGACCTGAGCGGGTGTTCGAGGTGGTTCTCCAAAACTTCACCTCATCCGGAGGTGCCGCAGAGCGGCCTCGAAGAAGGGCTCCTTAGGATCGCGCGACGACTGGAGGGCTCCTTCGAGGCCCGCTGACGCGGGCACCTCAGGATGAGGGGGTCTGATGGTGTGAGCGACTTTGCAGATGATCGACTCTGATATGAACATTCGATCGAGCGGGCTCTGGGCGGATCGAACGATCACACGCCGCGATCACGACGATATCGGAATGATTCGAAAGGTTTGGGCCACGGCCGGAGCGATGTCGGCAGGGCCGGCATAGACAACGAGCGACCGTCGAAAGCGTCGCACGGTCCCGATGCGCGCCGTGCGCAACAGCACATCGAATCCGCGGCCGAGCTTCGCGAAAGCGGCGCCCGTGGCTGCCGGCCGTTGCACTGCAGCACCCCGACCGTTTAATTGGATTCATTATGAGGTACGGGGCGTGGGCGCTTCGTGCACTGCGACGGCTCCCTGTCGAGGGGCGCCGGATCCGCTGCCGCACCTCAAAGACGTTTCGATGCGGGACGGCGACCATGTCGCGCGCGCCCCGCGACTGACTGACGACCTCCGAGGTATTCGCGAGCCCGACAGATTGGTGGCCAGCCGATCTCGTCCGGTCCGTGGCCTGAGCGATGACAGGATACACCGATGATCAAACTCACCGTGAACGGGGCTGAACGCAGCTTCGACGGCGATCCCGATATGCCGCTGCTGTGGTTCCTGCGCGACGAAGTCGGCCTCACCGGCACCAAGTTCGGCTGCGGCCAGGCCCTCTGCGGCGCCTGCACCATCCATCTCGGCGGCACCGCCGTGCGTGGCTGCGTCACCCCCATCTCCGCGGCCGAGGGCCAGGAGGTGGTGACCATCGAGGGGCTTTCCCCCGACGGCAACCACCCGGTCCAGGCGGCGTGGCGCGACCTCAACGTCTCGCAATGCGGCTACTGCCAGTGCGGGCAGATGATGCAGGCGGCCTCCCTCCTCAAGGAGACCCCGAAGCCCAGCGACGACCAGATCGACGAGGCCATGAGCGGCAACCTCTGCCGCTGTGGCACCTATCCGCGCATCCGCGCCGCGATCCACCAGGCCGCCGGAAACGCGCCGGCCGCCAACAAGGGAGAGCGCCTGTGATTCACGACGCACAGCTCACGGCCGACCTCGCCACCGAGACGACCGCCGCCCCCGAAGCGCCGAGCGCTCTCGCCAATGTCAGCCGCCGCGCCATGCTCGGCGGACTGGGCGCCCTGGTGCTCGCCCTGTCCTGGCGCGATTCCGCGCGGGCGGAGGAGAAGGCCGAGGGTCCCAAAAAGTTCGGCGCCGATGCCATGCCGCATGGCTGGCAGGACGACCCGAAGGTGTTCGTGGCCATCGCGCCGGACGGCACCGTCACCATCACCTGCCACCGCTCGGAGATGGGCCAGGGCGTGCGCACCTCCGTCGCCCTCGTGGTGGCCGACGAGCTCGAGGCCGATTGGGCCAAGGTGAAGGTCGCCCAGGCCTGGGGTGACGAAGCCCGGTTCGGCAACCAGGATACCGACGGTTCGCGCAGCCTGCGCCACTTCTTCCCGCATCTGCGCCATGCCGGTGCCGCGGCGAAGGCCATGCTGGTCCAGGCCGCCGCCAAGCAATGGGGCGTGCCGGCAGTGGAAGTGAAGGCCGAGAACTCCGTCCTCACCCACGCCAAGTCGAAGCGCACACTCGGCTATGGCGACGTGGCGGCAGCCGCCGCCGAACTCGCCGTGCCCGCCCGCGAGAGCGTGACCCTGAAGGACCCCAAGGCCTTCAAGTTCATCGGCAAGGGCAAGATCGGCCTCATCGACAACCGCGACATCACCACCGGCAAGGCGATCTACGGCCTCGATACCCGCCTCGACGGCATGCTCTACGCCCTCGTCGCCCGCCCGCCGGTCTTCGGCGGCAAGGTGGCGAGCTACGACGATGCCGAGACCATGAAGGTCCCCGGCGTGGTCAAGGTGTTCAAGATCGACGCGCCCGAGATCCCGTCCGAGTTCCAGCCGATCGGCGGCGTCGCCGTCATCGCCAAGAACACCTGGGCGGCGATGAAGGGCCGTGAGGCCCTGAAGATCACCTGGGACGACGGCCCGAACGCGACCTACGATTCGGTCGCCTTCCGGGGCGAGCTGGAGAAGGCGGCGCGGGCGCCCGGCAAGGTCGTGCGCAACCAGGGCGACGTCGACGGCGCCATGGCCAAGGCCAAGCAGCGGATCGAGGCCGAGTATTTCGTGCCCCATCTCGTCCAGGCCCCGATGGAGCCGCCGGCCGCCACGGTGCGGATCAAGGACGGATTCTGCGAGGCCTGGGCCTGTACCCAGGCGCCCCAGGCGACCCACGACCGTCTGGCCAAGAAGCTCAACCTGCCGGCCGACAAGGTGCGGGTGAACGTGACGCTCCTCGGCGGCGGCTTCGGCCGCAAGTCCAAGCCCGATTACGTGCTCGAGGCCGCCCTGTGCTCGCAGGCCGTGGACGGCGCCCCGGTGAAACTCACCTGGACCCGCGAGGACGACCTCCATCACGGCTACTACCACACGATCTCGGTGGAGCGCCTGGAGGCCGGGCTCGACGACAAGGGCATGCCGGTGGCCTGGCTCCACCGCTCGGCCGCCCCGACGATCGGTTCGATCTTCGCGGCCGGCGCCAAGAACGAGCTGCCCTTCGAGCTCGGGATGGGGCTGACCAACACGCCCTTCGACGTGCCCAACATCCGCCTCGAGAACCCGGCGGCGGACGCGCATGTGCGGATCGGCTGGTTCCGCTCCGTCTCGAACATCCCGCACGCCTTCGCGATCCAGTCCTTCGTCGCCGAGTTGGCGCATGCGGCGGGCAAGGATCCGAAGGAGTACCTGCTGGCCCTGATCGGCCCCGACCGGGTGATCGACCCGACCAGCATCGGCGATGTCTGGAATTACGGCGAAGATCCCGCCCGCTATCCCATCGAGACGGCGCGCCTGCGCGGGGTCATCGAGGCGGCGGCCAAGGGGATCGGCTGGGGCCGGAAGCTGCCGAAGGGACGGGGCCTCGGCATCGCCGGACACTACAGCTTCGTCACCCACACGGCGGTGGCGGCCGAAGTGGAGGTGGGGTCCAAGGGTGAGGTCTCGGTCAAGCGCATCGACATCGCCGTCGATTGCGGGCCGCACGTCAACCCGGAGCGTATCCGCTCGCAGATGGAGGGCGCCGTCGTCATGGGGATGGGCTTGGCCTTGTCGGCCGAGATCACCTTCAAGGACGGGCGCGCGCAGCAGAACAACTTCGACGGCTACGAGATCACCCGTCTCGACGCCGCCCCGAAGGAGCTGCAC
This sequence comes from Methylobacterium sp. WL19, assembly GCF_008040005.1. NCBI lineage: Bacteria > Pseudomonadati > Pseudomonadota > Alphaproteobacteria > Hyphomicrobiales > Methylobacteriaceae > Methylobacterium > Methylobacterium sp. WL19. The sequence continues at coordinate 10,466 of NZ_VRVC01000095.1, read as the reverse complement.
GTCCACCTGATCCAGAACAACGACTACAGCCGCCCGCTCGGCGGTGTCGGTGAGCCGGGCGTCCCCCCCGTGGCGCCGGCCATCGCCAACGCGGTCTTCGCCGCCACCGGCCGCCGCATCCGGCAGCTGCCGATCCGCGACCAGCTGAGCTCGTAAACACAAAGACCCTTCGGCCCGAAGACTTGGGCCGGAGGGTCACATCGTTCGACACGTGATCCAGTCCTCCACCTCATCCTGAGGTGCCGCGAAGCGGCCTCGAAGGAGGGGTCCAGCGCCGACTGCGCGAACTGGAGGCCTCCTTCGAGGCCTCCGCTGCGCTCCGGCGCCTCAGGATGAGGTACCGAATGGGAATGAGGCCGGCGAGGGTGCCGTCCTTCTATCTCACAGCCAAGACCCGCGCCTCCCGGCCTTCCTCCCGATACTCGCCCCAGGCCTGTTTCAGGATCTGGATCGAGGAGGTGAGGAAGATGCCGGCCATGAGGGCGGCGACCGCGAGGTCAGGCCAGGCGGACTTGGTGCCCCAGACGGCGAGCGCCGCGCCCATCACCACGATGTTGCCGATGGCGTCGTTGCGCGAGCACAGCCAGACGGAGCGGACATTGGCGTCGCCGTCCTTGTAGCGCATCAGCAGCAGGACCGAGGCGACGTTGGCGGCGAGCGCCAGCAGGCCGATGCCGCCCATCCATTCGGCGCTCGGGACGCCGAGGACGAGGGTCTGGTAGAGCGTCGAGCCGAAGACCCAGACCGCCATCAGGCTGAGGCTCACCCCCTTGGCCAGGGCCGCCAACGAGCGGGTGCGCAGGCTCGCGCCGATGACCGCGAGGCTGAGGCCGTAGGTGACGGTGTCGGCCAGGAAATCGAGGGCGTCCGCCTTCAGCGCCTGCGATCCGGCCGCCTGGCCCGCCGCCATCTCTGTGACGAACATCGCGCCGTTGAGGGCGATGACGAACCACAGCACCCGCTTGTAGCGCGGATCGACCCCGTCGAAGACCGGAACGCCGCCGCCGCAGCCGCAGGATTCCTCGTGCGCCGAGGCTGTCGGAGCCTGCGCCGCGACGGCATGGTGATGCCCGTCGCCGGGTGCATGAGCATGCGCGTGTGTGTGGATGTCGGGCTGGTTCTGGCTCGTGCCGCAGCAGGATTCGGCCATGGCTGTCTCCTCGTTTCGTCGTTAGACAGGAGCCTACAAGCTCTAGCGACTAGAGGATCAAGCGGAAAATGACGTTCTCGATCGGAATCCTGTCGCGCCGCGCCGGGGTGAAGGTGCCGACGATCCGCTATTACGAGCAGGTCGGGCTGATGCCCTCGCCCCCGCGCACCGACGGGCAGCAGCGCCGTTATGGCGACGCCGAGGTGGCGCGGCTCAACTTCATCCGGCACGCGCGCGAGCTCGGCTTCGAGGTCGATGCGATTCGCGAACTTCTCGCCATGAGCGCGCAGCCGGAGGAATCCTGCGCCGAGGTGGACCGCCTGGCGCGGCGCCACCTGGCGGAGGTGGAGCAGCGCATTGCCCGGCTGGTCTCCCTGCGCACGGAATTGCAGCGCATGGTGACGGAATGCGGCCACGGGCGGGTGGGCGAGTGCCGGGTCATCCAGGTTCTGGCGGATCACGGCGAGTGCGACCACGACCATGGCGGTGCGCGGCCGGGATTCGCCGAGGCGTAAACTTCGCCGCTCCGGCGGAGCCGAAGGGGCGGGCGGCGGGTTGTCCCGTCACAGACCCGCCCGTTGAGGATGCCCCATGTTTCAGAGACCCCGTTCCTTCGCCGCCGTGCTGGCCGCCGGATTCGCCGCCAGCCTCGTGGCCGGCCCGGTCCTCGCCTCCCCGTGTTCGGAGGAGATCGCGCGCCTCGAAGCGAAGGTGAAGGAGGAGGCGACCGGCGCCATCTCGGCCTCGACCTCGGGCAAGGCGGCGGCCGGCGCGCGGGAAGGCCAGGGGGAGACCGGACAGGGAGGCAACGCCTCGACCCCGGCCGCTCCGCCGGAGAAATCCGCCGAGGCCGGCAAGGGCTCCGATGCCGCGATGCAGGCCAAGGTCGCCCTGGACGAGGCCCGCACCGCCGACGGCAAGGGCGACGCCCAGGCCTGCAACGCCGCGCTGGAGCGCGCCAAGAGCCAGCTCGCCACGGCTCCGTGAGTCGCGGGCGCACCGGCCGGGGGAGCCCGGCACGGTGCTGTCGCCCGCACGATGGCCCGTTGCGCGATGGCGCGGCGGCTCGTGGGGATGTCCCGGCAAAGCGTGAAAAGAGAAGTTTCTTCTTTTGAGGCCGTCTCGGACATCCGCCGCGACCGGCGTCGTATCGGCACGGACGCGGACTGCGTGCCGGCTCGCCCGTCCCTTGTCTTTCAGGCGGCGCGGGAAGGCCGCCGCCGTCGATGGAGGATCCCTTCGGGGGGCCTAGGCGGCGGCGCTGAGGGCGTGTTTGTTGCCCTGAATGCCGGCGCACAGATCATCGATCTCCGCAAGATCTAGACTTTCACCTGAGTGGCTTGCAATTGCATCGATCAGGTGATCTTGCCGAGGATCGAAGGGATGGCCCTGAAGGCGATAGAATTGATAGTAACGCAATGCCGCCAATACGGTGTCGCGCTCTCGCACTGTGATGGTGATGGTCTGCATTCTTTGAAGATCTCCCCTTCGTGCAGTTTTTGCTCTCCGAACACTTGAATCCGACTCAGCGAGCGAGAGCGTTGTAACCCCGCTTCGGTGCAGCCGTCCACAGCCGGAAACCATTCGGTAACCCTGTCGGCGGGTCGGCCGAGGGGTCGGCCGGAGGCAACCCTTTGCAGGCGTGCCATTTCCTCCCGGAGGGACGGGCGGCGGATTTATTTCGCTCTGGAAATGTAAAATGTCATTGACAGGAAAGAGGAAAACTGGCGGCGCCCGGCAAAGCTCGGCCGCATGCGTCTTTCGCGGAATCGATAAAATTGTTCTTAACCAATCCGTGGGAGCCTTCTGGTCACGACCGACTCACTCACCCGTGAGAAAGTCGAGTATGAGCGGAGCCACCCCTCATGACCAAAATGCAGCCGGATGACGGGCAGGACGGTCGAGCACACCGGGCAAGACCGGTGGCGCTCTCCGCGAGCGTACGACGCCATCTCGGGCTGAACCTGCGCACCCATTATGCGGCTTCACTGGTCGAACCAGTGGGCGAGCGGATCGAGACGCTGCTGACGAAGCTCGGCCGCACGAAGGGCTGACTCGTCACGCCGGATGAGCGGGACGACACACGCCGTTCAGAATTGCGGTGCTATGGGTTCCGCCAACGCGCCGGACCTGCCCGGCCCGTCCGCAGCCAACCCGCGAAACCCGATCCCATGACCGTCCTCGTTCTCGTCGTCGCCGGAAACATCCTGCTCGCGACCCTGTTCTCCCTGGTCGCCCTCGCCTCCGACTGAACGGCCCCCGCGAGACGCTTCGGCGTTCCAGCCTGCCTCCACATCACGGCCCTCGACACAGCGAGAGCCACCCAGCCCGGACGACCGGTCGCGGCATGCCGCAACCGGCGCTTCGTCGTGCCTCCATGGATCGGTCCGACGCCGTCCGGCCCCGCTCTCCGTTTCGCCGATTCGCCGGCCTAGCGGCCCTCGCGATCGGCCGGAGTCCGCCATGCGGATCGGCGCGTGATCCGGGGCGGAACGTCCTTTCTAAAGAACCAGCTTCCCTGAGCATCTTGTTCCAAATCGCCGGGAACGGAGAGATTTTCGTTCTCCATGCCGCCGAGAGTTCTTCTAGACCTCGTTTTTTGAAGGAGAATTACCTATCTAAGCTCAGTAACGCCAATCCGGCCAAGCTTGACATTGTTCTTTAAAAAGAACGAAACGTAGCATCACCGGGGCATCGGGACGGCAACGTTCCCGCGCCGCGACGTAGCCGGAGACAACCCTGTGAGCTCGACCATGTCCTCGACGCCCAACGCCCGCCGTCTCTCCCGGAGAAGGCGTATCCTCGCCCTGTGCGCCGGTTCGGTCGGCCTGGTCTCGGCGGGGCTCGGCTCCGCGCTGCTAACATCCGGCACCGCCCAGGCGCAGACCGAACTCCTCAACATCTCCTACGATCCGACGCGGGAACTCTATAAGGAGATCAACGCGGCCTTCATCGAGGAGTGGAAGGCCAAGACCGGCGAGACGGTCACCATCCGGGCCGCGCATGGCGGCTCGGGCTCGCAGGCCCGCACCGTCATCGACGGCATCCCCGCCGATGTGGTGACCCTGGGCATCCCCTCCGACATCGACGCGATCAGCCGCATCTCGAAGAAGATTCCCGCCGATTGGCGCACCAAGCTGCCCAACGAAGGCCTGCCCTATACCTCCACCGTGGTGTTCCTGGTGCGCAAGGGCAACCCGAAGGGCGTGAAGGACTGGGGCGACCTGGTGAAGCCGGACGTGAAGGTGATCACCCCGAACCCGAAGACCTCCGCCGGCGGGCGCTGGAACTTCCTCGCGGCCTGGGGCTACGCCTACGAGAAGGAAGGCAAGAACGCGGACAAGGCCAACGCCTTCGTCGGCCAGCTCTACAAGCAGGTGCCGGTGCTCGATACGGGGGCCCGCGGCTCCACCGTGACCTTCGCCCAGCGCGGTCTCGGCGACGTGCTGCCGACCTGGGAGAACGAGGCCTATCTCGTGTTCGACGAGTTCGGCCGCGACAAGTTCGACGTCGTGGTGCCGCCGACCTCGATCTACGCCGAGCCGCCGGTGGCCCTGGTCGACGCCAATGTGGACAAGAAGGGCACCCGCAGGCAGGCCGAGGCCTACCTGCAGTTCCTCTACACGGACAAGGCACAGGCGATCTTCGCCAAGCACCATTACCGTCCGATCAAGCGCGAGGCCGCCAAGCCCGAGCATCTCGCGCAGCTGCCCGAGCTCAAGCTCTTCAAGATCGAGGATCTCCAGGGCAACTGGGACGATATCCAGAAGAAGAACTTCGACAATGGCGGCCTGTTCGACCAGCTGAGCAAGCCGCCGCAGTAACGCGGACCTCCCCCGTCGCGGCTACGGGATTCCTACATCTGCTGCTGCAGGCAGAGCGCGTCCCTCTCCCCCTTGTGGGAGAGGTCAGGAGTGGGGGTGGCGCCGCTTGCCTCCGCAGCTTGAGGGTCGCCCGACCACCCCCACCTCCAACTCCTCCCCACAAGGGGGAGGAGGGCTCGTCAGCGCAGACCGCGAAATGTGTGACCCTTAGCCGTCACGGCGAGGGTGCCCGCGGAGCGGAGGGCGACCTTCCGCCGGACACCGCACCCGCTTCCCGACCCGCCGATGCGTGAGCGAGGCGACCCACTTCAGGACCACCCCATGGCAGAGCCCCCTCTGCGTCCGAGACGACGCTTCCGTCAGCCCAGCGTGATTCCGGGCTTCGGCATCACCTTCGGCTACACCCTGACCTGCCTCGGCATCATCGTGCTGCTGCCGCTCGCCGCCCTCGTCGCCCGCGCCTCCGGCCTCGGCCTGTGGGGGATCTGGGCGGTGGCCACCGATCCGCGCGTCGCCAGCGCCCTGCGCGTGAGTTTCGGCGTGTCGCTCCTCGCCGCGCTCACCGCCTCGGTCTTCGGCTTCCTCATCGCCTGGGTGCTGACCCGCTACCGGTTCCCCGGCCGCAAGATCGTGGACGCGGTGGTGGACCTGCCCTTCGCCCTGCCCACCGCCGTCGCCGGCATCGCCCTGGCCTCCCTCTATGCGCCCAACGGTCTCGTCGGCGAGCAGCTCGCCAAGCTCGGGATCGAGGCCGCCTACACGCCGGTGGGCATCTACATCGCCATGGTCTTCATCGGCCTGCCCTTCGCCGTGCGGACGGTGCAGCCCCTCATCGAGGAAATCGACAAGGAGATCGAGGAGGCCTCGGCCACCCTCGGCGCCGATCGCTGGCACACCCTCATCAAGGTGGTGGTGCCGCCGCTGATCCCGGCGGTGCTCACGGGCTTCGCCCTCGCCTTCGCCCGCGGCGTCGGGGAATACGGCTCGATCATCTTCATCGCCGGCAACCTGCCCTACGTCTCCGAGATCGCGCCGCTCCTCATCGTCATCAAGCTCTCCGAGTTCGATTACGGGGGCGCCTGCGCCATCGCGACGATCATGCTCGGCATCTCGTTCGTGACGCTGCTGGCCATCAACCTGATCCAGGCCTGGAGCCGCAGGAGATTCGGATATGTCTAGCGCCCTCGCCACCACTCGGCCCCCCGCCCGCGCCGGGAGCGTGGTCACCGAAGGCCTCGCCGTCCGCGCGCTGCTGATCGGGATCGCGGTGGTCTTCCTCGCCCTGTTCCTGGTGCTGCCCCTGGTGACGGTGTTCATCCAGGCCTTCGCCAAGGGCTGGTCGGCCTATCTCGCCGCCTTCTCCGAGACGGATGCCCGCTCGGCGATCCGCCTCACCCTGCTGACCGCGGCCATCGCCGTGCCGTTCAACCTCGTCTTCGGCGTCATGGCCTCCTGGGCCATCGCCAAGTTCGAATTCCGCGGCAAGAACCTGCTCGTGACCCTCATCGACCTGCCGTTCTCGGTCTCGCCGGTGGTCTCGGGCCTGATCTACGTGCTCGTCTTCGGCGCTCAAGGGTTCCTCGGCCCGTGGCTGCTCGCGCACGACATCCAGATCATCTTCGCCGTTCCCGGCATCGTGCTCGCCACGATCTTCGTCACCTTCCCCTTCGTCGCCCGCCAGCTGATCCCGCTGATGCAGGAGCAGGGGACGGCGGAGGAGGAAGCCGCGCTGACCCTCGGCGCCTCCGGCTGGCACGCCTTCCGGACGGTGACGCTGCCCAACATCCGCTGGGGGCTGCTCTACAGCGTGCTCCTCTGCAACGCCCGGGCGATGGGTGAATTCGGCGCGGTGTCGGTGGTCTCGGGCCATATCCGCGGATTGACAAACACGCTGCCGCTCCACGTGGAGATCCTCTACAATGAGTACAACTTCGTTGCCTCTTTCGCCGTCGCTTCCCTCCTTGCCGGCCTCGCTCTTGTCACCCTCCTCGTCAAATCCCTTCTCGAATGGCGCTTCAGCGCCGAGATCGCAGCCGGCGCACGGGGCCACTGACCCGGTGGGACCGTCCACGGCGATCCGGGTCGAGGGGCTGTCGAAGACCTTCGACACCGCGGCGGTGCTGCACGACCTCTCCCTCGACGTGCGGGCGGGAGAGCTGCTGGCGCTGCTCGGTCCCTCGGGCTCGGGCAAGACCACGCTGCTGCGCATCATCGCCGGGCTCGATTTCCCCGATCGCGGGCGGATCATCTTCGGCGCCGACGATGCCACGCGGGTTCCGGTGCAGGAGCGCGCCGTCGGCTTCGTGTTCCAGCACTACGCCCTGTTCAAGCACATGAGTGTCGCCGAGAACATCGCCTACGGCCTCAACGCCCGCAAGCGCGCGGACCGGCCGGCCAAGGCCGAGATCAAGCGCCGGGTCGGCGATCTCCTCGACCTCATCAAGCTCTCGGGCTTCGCCGACCGCTACCCGTCGCAGCTCTCCGGCGGCCAGCGCCAGCGCATCGCGCTGGCGCGCGCTCTGGCCGTGGAGCCCCGCGTGCTGCTGCTGGACGAGCCCTTCGGCGCCCTCGACGCCCAGGTGAGGAAGGACCTGCGCCGCTGGCTGCGCGAGATCCACGACCGCACCGGCCAGACCACGATCTTCGTGACCCACGACCAGGACGAGGCGCTGGAACTCTCCGACCGCGTCGCCGTCCTGTCCAAGGGCCGCCTCGAACAGATCGGAACTCCCGACGAGGTCCAGGAGAACCCGGTCTCCTCCACCGTGCTCAAGTTCCTCGGCGACACGATCGAGGTGGAGGCCATCGCCCAGGGGAGCGAGGTCCGCGTCAACGGCCGCCTCACCCCGGTGAAGGCACCGCCCGGCCTCGTCGGCCCGGTCAAGCTCTATGCGAGGCCGTGGCAGCTGCAATTCGCCGAGCCCGACCAGGCCCATCTCGAAGGCCATGTCCGCTCCTCCTATCGCAGCCAGGGCCGCCAGCGGATCGAGGTGGACCGCTCCGAGGGCAAGACCGTGGTGGTGGAGGCCTCCGACACCCACCGCCTCGCCGCCGGCCGCAAGGTCGGCCTGACGATCAACGCCGGCTACGTCTTCAAGGATTGACGGGGCGGCACCGGCGCCGCGGAGGAAACGGTTGCGCTTCCTCCGCGGATCGGCTGTGACTCCCGCCGTCGAAATCGAGAGGGAGCATCCGGCATGTCGGGTCATGGAGCCATCGAAGGCTCGAACAAGAAGGTCGCGCTGCTGATCTCCGTGCTGGCGCTGTTCCTGGCGCTGGCCGAGACCCTGGCCAAGGGTGCGCAGACGGAAGCGCTCAGCGCCAACGTCGAATCCTCCAACCAATGGGCCTATTACCAGGCCCGCACCATCCGCGGCACCATCCTCAAGACCGCCGACGAGACCCTCGCCCTGATCCCGCCGGAGACGGCCAACGCACCGGCCATCGCGGCCAAGCGCGCCGAATGGGCCAAGACCATGGCCCGCTGGGAATCCGACCCCGCCACCGGCGACGGGCGCAAGGAGCTGCAGGAGAAGGCGCGGGCCTCGCAGGAGCACCGCGACCTCGCGCTCCATCGCTACCATCATTACGAGTTCGGCTCGGCCGCCTTCCAGATCGGCATCGTGCTCGCCTCGGCCCAGGTCATCACCGGCATCGCCGCGCTGACGCTGGCGGGTGGGTTCCTGGGCCTCGCCGGCCTCGTGATGCTGGGCTTCGGCCTCTACGCGCCGCACGTTCTGCCGTTCTTCCACTGACGCACGAATCCCGGCACCGAGCCTGGACTCTCGCCTCCTTCGCGACAGTTGAAGGAAAGGGAGGCGAGACATGGCGCAAGACAGCGAGCAGGAAGGCCGGCTGACCCGGGTCTCGGCCTTCGTCTTCCTTCACACCGAACACGCGGTCTATGCCGCCCTCGGCCTGCTCCTCGCCGGGACGGCGATCCTCGCGCTCATCGACGCGACGGGCCTGCTCTTCGGGGCGATCCGTCATCTCGGGGGCTCGGGCGAACTCCTCAAGATCGTCGACAGCCTGCTGTTCCTGCTGATGCTGGTGGAGATCCTGCACACGGTGCGGGTCTCGATGCGCTCGGGGCGGCTCACCTGCGAGCCCTTCCTCATCGTCGGACTGATCGCCTCGATCCGGCGCGTCCTCGTCATCACCCTGCAATCCTCCGAGGTGATGCACGCGCCGATGACGGCCGAGCGCGAGGCGCTGTTCCGCGCCTCCATGATCGAACTCGGGGTGCTGTCCGGGCTCATCCTCACCATGGTGATCTCGATCTTCCTGCTGCATCGCGCCCGCGACGACAACGAGGTGGCCGGCAAGGAATGATCCCGCCGTCTTGGAACTGGCTTCGCACTTGCGAAGACGCGGCCCGATCTTCAGATCAGGCCGATGAGACGAGCGGTCGCGACGCCGCGCGATGCTGCGGATGAGACGGACCGGGACCGATGATCAGCGCCTTCGACCTGTTCAAGATCGGGATCGGCCCGTCGAGCTCGCACACGGTGGGGCCGATGGTTGCGGCCCTCGATTTCCGCGAGCGGACGCGGCGCCGTCCCGGCCTCGCCCGCATCCGCGCCGAGATCTTCGGCTCCCTCGCCTGGACCGGGCGCGGGCACGGGACCGACATCGCCATCCTCCTCGGCCTCCTCGGCCATAGCCCCTCCGCCATCGACCCCGACCGGGTGCACGAATACGTGGCCGAGGCGAAGCGGACGGGCCGGCTCGGCCTCGGCGGGCCGGCTTTCGCCCTCGAGACCGATCTCGTCTTCAACTTCACCGAGGTGCTGCCGGTGCACACCAACGGCATGCGCTTCCGCGCCCTCGACAGTCAGGGCACGGTCCTCGACACGGTCACCTGCTATTCCATCGGCGGCGGCTTCGTCGTCGGCGAGGAGGAGGTCCGCGCGGGCGAGGCGGTGGAGTTTCCGCTGCCCTATGCCAGCGCCGCCGATCTTCTGGCCACGTGCCTGCGCACCGGCTTCTCCATCGCCCAGGTCCAGCGCGCCAACGAGGGCGCGAGCCGCAGCCGCGAGGCCATCGACGAGGGCCTGGACGCCATCCGCGACGCGATGTTCGCCTGTATCGACCGGGGCCTGCGCCAGACCGGCGAACTGCCCGGCGGCCTCAAGGTGCGGCGGCGGGCCAAGAAGCTGTTCGAGGACCTGGAGGCCAACCGCCACCTCAACGCCCGGCCGGCCCACGAGATCATGGACTGGATCAGCCTGTTCGCCCTCGCGGTGAACGAGGAGAACGCCGCCGGCGGCCGGGTGGTGACCGCCCCCACCAACGGCGCCGCCGGGATCGTCCCGGCCGTCCTGCGCTACGCCCGCGACTTCTGCCCCGGCTGGTCGGACGAGCGCGGCCGCGAATTCCTGCTGGTGGCGGCCGCCATCGGCGGTCTCATCAAGAGCCGCGCCTCGATTTCCGGCGCCGAGGTCGGCTGCCAGGGGGGGTCGGCTCGGCGGCGGCCATGGCGGCGGCGGGGC